>JAFRDD010000003.1 GCA_017404025.1 Clostridia bacterium | reverse complement strand
CTCTTCAGTCTATCTATACATCTAAAGATATTATACCAGATTATGGTAACAAAATCAATGAAGGAAATTTTTAATTAAATTTTGTGCCTTTCGTAGACGTAGCGTCAGCGAAGGCGAGAAAGGAATGATAAGTATATATGGAAATAAATTCATTAAATATTGAAAAAAATTTAAATAATAATTTAATAGAGGTATCTGATCAAAATAATTTTTTGCAAAGTGTATTAGGTAAAACAATTAATACAGCTATAGATATAGGTTTAAGAGCAGCTTTACCAGATCTAATAGAAAATCAAGTAATAAATATAAAAGATAATATGCTCAACTATGGATTAAAAGATGGAGTAAACAAAACAATAGAGGATGCGATAAATTTAGGAAAAAGTGCGATAGGTATTGTTACTGGGAATTTTGATAATATATCTCAAATGCAAGATGCTGTTAAATCAGGAGGAATAATTGACGGAGTTTCAACATTAATTGATACAGTTTTAAATCAAATGCAAAATGCAGGAGTTATAAACAAAAATATTTCAACTGCGATTAAACAAGGAAAAAATATTATTTTAAATAATGTAGAGAATAATATTCAGAAAACTTTTTCTGATCAATTAAAAAATATTGAAAATTTAGATAAAGATATTTCTAATTGGCAGAAAGCTTTTACAGAAAGAGATTTCAATAGTATGGAAAAATCATATAAAAAAGTAATAGTAGAATTAAAAAATATTGTACCGATTGAAAAAACTATTTCTAAAGCAAGGACTATAGAAAATTTACATAATTTAATAAAAAGCAATGGTAAAAATTTTGATTTAACAGAAGAAGAAATAGAACTAGCAAATAAATTAAAATAATTATCTAAAAATGCAATTTCCCTAAAGTTTTTCGGCGATTTTACTTGCATAATCTTTTATGTTTTAGTATAATACAAATGTAATAAATTACTAGGAAAGAGGGAAAAACAATGGATGAAAGACGTGACGGAAAAATAATAGAAAGAGACATTGAAAAAGAGATGAGAACTGCATATATTGATTATGCAATGAGTGTTATAGTATCTCGTGCATTACCAGATGTAAGAGATGGACTAAAGCCAGTACATAGAAGAATTCTATATGCAATGCATGAAGATGGAATTACATCAGATAAACCATACAGAAAGTGTGCTAATACTGTAGGTTCTGTTTTAGGAAGATACCATCCACATGGAGATGCATCAGTTTATGATGCTATGGTAAGAATGGCACAGGATTTCTCAATGAGATATATGTTAATTGATGGGCATGGAAATTTTGGATCAATAGATGGTGATGGAGCAGCAGCAATGAGGTATACTGAAGCAAGAATGTCTAAAATTTCAGAAGCAATGCTTACAGATATAGAAAAAAATACAGTTGATTTTATGCCAAACTATGATGATAGGTTACAAGAGCCAACAGTATTACCTTCAAGAATACCAACATTATTAATTAATGGTTCATCTGGTATAGCTGTAGGTATGGCAACAAATATACCACCACATAATTTATCTGAAGTTATTGATGGAATTATAAAAATTATTGATGAAGATGAAGTTACAGATGAACAACTAATGAGTGTAATAAAAGGGCCTGATTTTCCAACTGAAGGTATTATTTTAGGAATGGAAGGAATAAAACAAGCATATACAACAGGAAGAGGAAAAATTACAGTAAGAGCAGAAGCAGAGATTGAAGAGATGAGTGGTAATAAGCAAAGAATTATTGTATCTTCACTTCCATATCAAGTAAATAAAGCAAAATTAATAGAAAATATGGCAAGACTTGTTAGAGAAAAAAGAATTGAAGGAATTTCTGAAATTAGAGATGAATCTGATAGAGAAGAAAGAGTTAGAATAGTAATTGAATTAAAGAAAGATACAAATGCTCAAGTAATATTAAATCAATTATATAAAAATACTCAAATGCAAGATACTTTTGGAATTATAATGTTAGCTTTAGTTCATGGTGAGCCAAAAATTTTAACATTAAGACAATGTTTGGATTGCTATATTGAGCACAGAAAAGATGTTATTCTAAGAAGAACACAATTTGAATTGGATAAAGCTTTAGCAAGAGCACATATATTAGAAGGATTAAAAATAGCATTAGATAATATTGATGAAGTAATTAACATCATTCGTTCTTCTTATGATGATGCAAAAGAAAGATTAATGGAAAGATTTGGGCTATCTGAAATACAAGCACAAGCAATATTAGATATGAGATTAAAGACATTATCAGGATTGCAACGTGAAAAGATAGAAGAAGAATACAATGAATTGATGAAATTAATAGCACATTTAAGAGATATTTTAAATAGTGAAAAATTAGTTTTTGATATAATAAAAGAAGAGCTACTAGAAATTAAACAAAAATATGGTGATGAAAGAAAAACAAAAATAGTTGCTGCTGAAGGGGAAATAGATATAGAAGATTTAATAAAAGAAGAGCAAACTGTAGTAGCCTTAACTCATTTTGGATATATAAAAAGAATGCCAATAGATACATATAAAAGTCAAAGAAGAGGCGGAAAAGGAATTACGGGGATGACTACTAGAGAAGAAGACTTCGTAAAACAGATTTTTACAGCTTCTACACATGATACTATATTATTCTTTACAAATAAAGGAAAATTGTATAGGTTAAGAGGATACGAAGTTCCAGAAGCAGGAAGAACAGCAAGAGGGACAGCAATTGTTAACTTATTAAGCCTAGATGCTGGTGAAAAGGTTTCTGCCGTAATACCAATACAGAATTTCGCTGAAGGCAAATATTTATTAATGGCAACAAAAAATGGATTAATAAAGAAAACTGCACTTAGTGAATATAATTCAGCAAGAAAAACCGGTCTACAGGGAATAACTTTAAAAGAAGATGATGAATTAATTGGCGTAAGATTAACTGATGGGGAAGATAATGTTGTTTTAGTTACAGAAAAAGGAATGTGTATAACATTTGACGAAAAAGATGTTAGACCAATAGGAAGAGTTTCTCAAGGTGTTATAGGTATAAGACTTGATGATGATGATATGGTAATAGGAATGGAATCAGTAATTGCAGGTGGAAAAGCTACATTACTTGCTATAACAGAAAATGGTTTTGGAAAAAGAACAGAACTTGACGAATATAGAGTTCAAATAAGAGGAGGAAAAGGTGTTATTACATATAAAATAACACCAAAAACGGGAAAACTTGTAGGTGTAAGAATTGCTACAGAAAATGAGGATGTAATGCTTATAACTGATAAAGGAACAATAATAAGACTAAATGTAAAAGATATTAGTGTTCTTGGAAGAGCTACACAAGGTGTAACATTAATGAGAACAAATGATGGTGGAAAAGTAGTAAGTATAGAAACTATAGAACCAGAATTGGAAGAAGAATAATAATAAAAATAAAAATAGAATCCTAGCTAGGATTCTATTTTTTAAATCTTAAATCATCTCCAAAAAAATAATAAATATCATAATTACCAACTATTCTAGAGCCTATACGTTCTTCATAAAATTTAAAAATATCATTAATACTTAAATTTGTAGAAATAATAGTTTTTGTTATTTTATTATTAGAATTTAATAATCTTGTATTAAGTATTATAAATAATTCACTTAATTTCATGCTATTTAAATTTTCTGTACCTAGATCATCTATGATTAATAAATCAGCTTCTAATATAGAATCATAAAAGTTAGAATTAATAAATTTTTGTTTGTTCATTTTATAATCTATAATATTTTCTAATAATACAGGAGCTGTTTGATAAATAACTGTTTTTCCTTTTTTTAATAAATTATCAGCTATACAGTTAGACATAAAAGTTTTTCCGTAAGCCAGTATTTCCTGTAAAAAGTAAATTTTTATAATCTTTATTTTCAAAATTTTCAACAAATTCTATACATTTATTTTTGATATTTATAATATTTCTTTTGGGAGAAATGTTTTGTTTATATTTAGCAATGTCTACTTCGTTTGAAAAAACATTTTCATTAAAAGTATCAAAATTTTCTTTATGTAAATTTGAAATATTTGATTTATTAAATGAAATATCTAACAATTTTTGTTTTAGACAGTTGCACATTACAGTTTTATTGTTATTTAATTTTATATATCCAGTGTCTTTACATTTTTGACATTCGTAAAACGGTGTTAAATAGAAAATATTATATCCATTATCAATTAATAAATGTTCTTTTTTATTTTTTAATTCAGCTATTTTTTGTTTTAATTCTAATACATATTCTGTATTATTATCGTTTAATAGGTTTTTTGCAGTAGAAAAAGCACATTTATTTAATTCATCATCAATTTTTTGAAACTCTGGAATTAATTTGTATAAAAGTTCTTTTCTTTTAATTAAATCTAATTCTGCAGATGTTCTCTTTTGTTCATATTCTTTTAATAAAGAATTAAGTATTTCATTGTTCATTTATGTCTCCTTTTATAGAATTATTATTTGCGTATAGGAAATCTAAATTTTCATAGTTTCTTTGTTCATAATTTGCTTTAGAAACATTTGCTTTTAAATTTTTAACTTCTTTTGCTTGTTTCTTACGCTGTTCAATAAAAGCATTTATTTCAGCAGGAGTTTTTAAATTTCTTTCATGCCAGTCATTTATTATATTATTTATATATTCAAAATTTGGATTTTGTTTAAAAGTAGTTCTTTTTAATGCTATTTCTATAACATCCATGTCATATCCAAAGTTTAACATCCAATTTTCTATATAAGCTTCTTCATATTGAGTTAGACCATTATGTTTTCCAAGTTTTTTTGCAATGATTTTTTTGCTTTTATTTAGCGTTTCTTGCTGTACGTAATATTTTTCTAAATCATTCCAATTTTGTACATTATTTGAACTCCAAGCTTCAGCAACAGCTTTTACATAATTTCTATGCATAGCAGAACGATTAAAACAGTAATCAAATAATGCTATCATAACTTGATCATCAAAATTATATTTTTTAAACCATAAATCAATATCACTATACCATGATGGTCCCATAATACCTTGAAAGTACATGTTATTTATATGTTCAATTGCTTTTAATCTTGATTTATTTTTAGTAGATTGTTCAACGGATTCTTTAGAAGTTGTAAGATTAGGGGTATATAATTGGTGAAGGGTTTTTTCTTGTATATTAACTATTATATATCCATTTGCTTTTTTTACGATTAATTCTTGTTGTTCTAAAAATTTTGTTGCATCTGTAATTATTTTTAATGGTAAAGATAATTTTTTTGACAAATCATTTATTTTTATATCTTTATTATATTTTGATAAAAAAACCAAATATAAATATACTTTTAAATAATCACCTGGTATTTGTGACAAGTATTCAGAAAAAAATATATCCGGTATTTCTGTTTCAGAAAATAATAGTGGTATTTCATTTTGTTCTAGTTTCATATTTAAAGCTCCTTATTTTGTATTTCATAAATAGAATTATAACTTGTTTAATAAAAAAATTCAAGGAAATGAATAAATAAATTTTTTTAATTTTTATTGAAAAAAAGCAATTTATTTTTAATTAAAAATTTAAAAAAATAATTAAAAACATAAATCATATTTTCTCCGTTAAAACCAACTATACTAAATATTAATAATGGAAATCCTAATAATATTAATATAAACATTTTTATATTAATATTTATATTAAATAAATTAATAAAAAAATATATAAAAAAATCCCAAATAATATTTATTATTATTGTAGAATAATCAAAAATTCCTAAGAATTTATTTTTGAAATTATAATTTTGTGGAAAAATAAATTTCATGATATCCTCCTATTTTTTAAAATTAATTAAATTATTCACATTTTGTGAAATATTTGTGGAAATAGAACCTAAAAATTCTCTAACAAAAGAATTACTTTTTATTAATGCATATAATCCGCCAACATAAATAAATTTTGAAATTAAATTAGAAGAAGAATAATTTACAGAAAATAATATTAATAAAATAATAGAAATTATTATTTGGATAAATAATAAAGAAAATAAATTTTTAAGCCAAGATTTAAAAAACCAAGATGTATTATTTAAACTTAAAGACAATATTGCAAATGGGGCCAATAGTACAAATACTTTAATCATTATATATCTAAAAGAATAAGAAAATACTAAATCTAATAATGAAAAAGAAATTATACTTTTAATAATTCCATCTAATGAAAAAAAGTCAATAGTACTTTTTTCTATAGAAATATTAGAATTTATTGTGTTAATTAATTCAGAAAAAGAAATATTTTTATTAAAAATATTTTCTCCTATATTTAGAATTGCAAAAGAAATATTACATATTAAATCTAAAAATAAATTTACTAAAAAATATGAAAAATTCATGCAAATTCCAAAAATGATTAATTTAAAAATAAATTGCGATGGATTTTCAATTTGAGAATAAGTTAAATGAGATAATAAGTATTTTATGGCAAAATATAGTATTAGACCAAGTAAAAGGGCATTGGCAATTAAAAGTATACCATTTGATGATGAATTTCCAAATATTTTTTCTAAATTATTGTCTTTTAATATATCTGAATTAACAAATGCTAAATTGTCTAAAATAGAATATAATTTATTATCAATTGAACTAGTTAATTGTGTAATAATTTTATTAATTGTTTCAATTATTGTATTTGATATATTTGTTGAATCCAATTAAGCCTCCTTAAGAAATTAAAGATTTTATTGCTGATAAAATTAGATCAATTGCTAGAATAAATGCATATGAAAATAATGAACCTCTAATTATTTTTTTTCCAGTTCTAATTTTTTCTTCATCTCCAAAACTGAATTTTCTCATAAATACTCCTGTGCCTACAGCTACAGCTGCAGCAGGAGTGGATATTTTTAAAATCCATTTTTCAATATCTTCAAAAGCAGAATTAATTTTATTAACAATTTTTGGGTCACCAAAAGCAGAATAATTATTTGTAGAAAATAAAAATAAAAATATAATAAAAAATAAAAGTATAATAAATATTTTTTTGTTTTTAATGTTCAATTTAATCATCCTTTCTTAAAATATGGAATAAAGTTTAATTTTGTAGGTGGTAAAATTTTATAACCATCAGATAAAAAAGTAAGAGCAGTAAATGTTTCAAGTTCTCTTGAAAAATAATTTGTGTCAAAAATAAAATCGTTTTGAGAATAAGTATTATAACTTTCAGATATATTAGAATTAATGGAATTTAAGGTATTTGTTAAATAACTATAATTTGTTTCTTTTGCATTTTCTGAAATTGTTCTTGATGTTCTTTCTTTTTCTTCCTTCCCTAAGAGTTTTTGAGCTTCTTCCATTGTAAATGTATCGTCTGTTCTAAACCAAATTTTATTAATTAAATTTTGTATAAGAACTTTTACTTCAGATTCATCTTTTAAAGTATTTTTCAGTGAAGAATAACTTTGTGTACTTACTATATTAATACATTTTGCTTCTCGACTCATTGAAAAGAATTCACTATCTGTTTTTGTACAATATTTATCATATTCGTCACATATAAATACGGATGTTTTAATTTTATCTTTTGAAAGGCTACCAATTATTTCAGATTGGAAATCTAATTTTAAATATGTAGCAATTATTTTAGAAAGTAAAGAATATTCAGAGATATTCATATTTAAAACAACAATTTTTCCTTTTTTAAAGCTATTGCTAAAACCGAGAAAATTAAGTTTTTCTTTTGGAGGGCAAAATGTACGAGTTACATCAAAATCTGAAATAAAAGTTCCTGTAATTCTTGTAATTTCAGATACTAAAATAGATTTTGTTCTTTGGTCTAATGCATGGAATTCTTTTTGAAAAAAATCTAAACTTGTATTTAATTCATATATTTGTTCATATGTTAATTTATTTGAAATGAATAAATTTCTTAAATATTCTATTTTTTCTTTATAATAATTTTCAATAGTAATTAATTTGTGTATTTCTAAAAAAGTAACATAATTGTCGTTATATAATCTACATAGTTTAATACATTCGGTTAAGATTTGTTCTGCTTTATCTAACCAATAAGATTCTGAATTATTTTCAGAAAAAAGAGTTAAAACAGTTTTTAATCTATTTGCTAATATTTGAGCTTTTAAATTTGGTTTGTGCAAAGGATTATAAAAAATATTTGATTTTAATTCTATTACAATTAAATCATCTAATAAATTATATTTTTTAATTGTTTCTTTAACATATTTATAATAATTTCCTTTTACATCTAGTATTAACATTGGAATTTTATTTTGTGGATTTAAAAAATTAAATTCAATAAATTGACTTGTAAATGGATACATTGCTGAACTTGTTTTACCTGTTCCAATAGTTCCAGTAATTAAAAAATTTTGGTAAAGTCCACTTTCTGGAATTTGAATTAAAGAGTTATTATTAGGATTTATTCCTATTTTTAAATTCAAATTTGAAATATTTTTGGTATTAAATTTATAATTATTATTTTTTTTCTTAGATTTTTTTAAATAAATAATTTTTAAATTAATAATATTTCTAAAAAAAATATTTGAAATAATAATATTAGAGAAAATAAATGTAATAATAAAAATTAATTTTATATAATACCACAATTGAGGAGAATCTTTAGATATATTAAAAGGATGCACACCATAATTGATAATTATTTCATCTGAAGTATAAATTGGATAAAAAACAAAATAAGCTAATAGGCAGGAAATAATAGTGTAAAATAAAATAAAAATTAAACGTTTCAAATTTCTTAGAAATTACCTCCTTTTGAATTATTTTTTAATTTTAATTTTGAACCCTGTAAAGAATGGAAAAAAATTATTTCAAAAAAATTATAAATAGAATATAATGTAATGAAAAAATTAATAATAAAAATAATAAAAAATAAATCGATGATTGTAAAAATAATATCACCACCTTACAAGTTCAGTATGATACAACATTTTTTAAAATTTGTCTATACTTTTTTTAAAAAATATGATAAAATATAAAAAAAATAATTAAAAAATTCATAATGTTTTTTAATTCGACAAAATTCGAAAGGAGTTTATATAATATGTTTAGTAAAGATACAAAAATTGGTGAAATTTTAGAAGTTGCTCCAGAAAAAGCAGAGGTTCTATTAGAAATAGGAATGCATTGTTTAGGATGTCCTGCATCTCAAATGGAAACAATAGAAGAAGCTTGTATGGTCCATGGAGTAGACGTGAATGAAGTCATTGAAAAATTAAATTCATAAAAAATGTAAAAAAAATTTAACAAATCACTTGACATTTGTTAAAAAATGTTGTAAACTAAAGAAGCGTCGTAAGTATTCGACGAAAAAATGGGCTATTAGCTCAGGTGGTAGAGCACTTGACTTTTAATCAAGTTGTCCCGCGTTCGAGTCGCGGATAGCTCACCAAAAGAACTAAATAATAAGATAAATTATTATTTAGTTCTTTGTAATTTTTTATTAATGGCCCGTTGGTCAAGCGGTTAAGACATCGCCCTTTCACGGCGGAGACATGGGTTCGATTCCCGTACGGGTCACCATATACATATGCCACTTTAGCTCAGTTGGCCAGAGCATCGCACTTGTAATGCGGGGGTCCTCAGTTCGAATCTGAGAAGTGGCTCCATATAAGGTCAGTAGCCTTGAAACAGTCTTGGTTACTGGCTTTTCTATATTTTAATTAGTATAAAAAAGCTGATTAAATTTTATGTGAGGATGGGGTTTATTATGTTTACTCCCCCAATTAGTCCCCCACATAGTCCCCCAGGTATTATGTCGCTCAACATAAAATATAAGGGGAAAAAAATTACTTTTGCACTTTTTTAAGTGCTTTTTTTTATGCTATTTTTTTCTCTTGTAATTGCATTATAAATAATTTTAATAATTCTAATTCTTGATTATTTGTTTTTAAATATTGTTCTATATCTACTTTTTGAATTTCTTGTAGATTTTTAATATTTTTATCATTTATATTATTTTGAAGATGTGTATAATCTTTATTTTCTTCACCTAAATAATTTTGAATATCTTGTTGTTGTATTTTTTGTAATTCATCTTTTTTCTGCTTAGAAGATACATGGATGTAATATTTTTGAGTTGTTTCAAATTCAGTATGTCCCATTAATCTTGCCAATACTTCAGGAGACATTCCTAAATTTCTACAGTGTGTAGCAAAACTATGTCTTAAACCATATAAAACCATATGGGGTAATTTATTTCTTGTAACAAATTTTGTAAAATTTTTAGACAGTACTTTTGGTGTGAATGGTGTTCCTGAACTATTTAAAAATACATATTGATTTTCTGACCACTTTTTACCTTGTTTTTTAAACTCTTCTTTTTGTTGCTTTTTATGACTGATTAGCAATTGTTTAATTAAAATATCAAGTGGAATATGTCTATAACTTTCAGGAGTTTTTAAGTGATCATCTCCTGGTTCCCATCCAATTCTTTTCATTGTAACTTCATCATACATAGGAAGATTTTTAAAGGCATTTTGAACATTAAAATCGTCTCTTTCTAGGTCTAAATCTATCCATCTAACACCACAAGTTTCTTCTGGTCTTGGGCCATGTAGTAATCCAAATAAAAATGCCAAAGAAGCATCAGTTTGCTTATGATGATTTGACTTTAAGCCTATTTCCTTAATCATACAATTAATCCATAAAGGTCTTTGTTCTTCTTCTATAAATTCATAGTCTACATCACCTTTTTTGGTTTTCTTTTTCTTTTTTAACTTTTTATTAGCTATAGGATTTATTTTTATATAATTTTTTTCCTTAGCATAATCTAATGCTAGTCGTAAAGCAAGTAAAATTATCCTTTGAGAATCTTTACATGAAGTTGTATTTAAAATTGCATCAACATCTTTTTCAGCAAATTTTTGAACATTATTAATTTCTGGATGAGCTTCTAAATAGGGAAAAACATTACTCCATAAATACCTACTATAACTTTCTAATGTTGTTGGACTTAAATATTCTTCATCTTCATATGTTTTAGTTGTTCTTTCATGCAATGTTTGTAGCCACTCAATAATAACATCTTTTAAAATAAGAATTTTATTATCTTCAATAGATGGTTGTTCAATTGTTTCTGCAAAATTATTATTTAATATATTTGAAAAATCTGAAAGATTATTTTGAGTTATTTGATTTTTAGTAAATGATTCAAGCATTTTTGCAAAAACATTTATTATTGGATTTAATGAATTATTTTTTTCTACATTAATTGATGGATTTTCATAAATCACATCTTCAACAGAATACATTAATTTTCCATCTTCATTTGTAAATACTTTTCCAATCCTCTTATTTGTTTCTTTTAAAATTGATTCAATTTTTGGTATTAAAGTTTTAACTGCATTTTCAAAAGATGTTTTACTTAAACTATCAGGTCTATTATTTTTATTAGTAGTTATTTTGGCTAATGATGATGATCTTGCTCTATAAAATTCTCCTTTCATACTTAAAGATATTTCAAAATATATACAATTTAGGTTTATTTTAGACATCTTCGGTTGAATACATATTTTTTCCATTATTCCCTCCAATGCTAAATTAAAGAAGTTAATAAAAAATACTATAAAATTGTATTGTATATAGTATTTTATAATAAATTTCTTAAAAAAACAATGTTAAAAAATAATAAATAATTATTTGTAATTTCCATAAACACCAGTATTTTCATCGAACCATTGTTGCAATTTATTTTTATTGATTATAATTTTTCTTTTAAAACGAATTGCAGGAAATCCTTCAACTGTAACAAGTTTTAACATAAGATTTTTACCAATTCCTAATAATTTTGCTGCTTCATCAACAGAAATACCAATTTTATTATTTTCACTCATCAGCATCACATCCTGTCTTAATGGACTGTATTTTTTTTCTTGCTTTCATTTGAGCTTCTGAAATAGTTATTACAATATTTTTAGGATATAATTTAAAAGCTTGTCTCATTTCAACAGCAAATATATCAGGATTAATTTCTCCATTATATTTTGAACTAAGCATATAATTTAATGTTATTTGAGCATAAGCAACAGCTTCTTTTTTGTTCATTGCTTACACCCCCATAAATATTTTCAATGCT
Organism: Clostridia bacterium; assembly: GCA_017404025.1. GTDB lineage: Bacteria > Bacillota > Clostridia > TANB77 > CAG-508 > CAG-269. The sequence goes on along the minus strand of JAFRDD010000003.1, from coordinate 50,048 downwards.
CTAATAAGTGCATCTAGTTTTGCGATTGGTTCTGTTTCTAATGATATTTCACATCTTTGCTGCATTGAAAAATCTAATTTTGAATACATTGCTACAGTTAATAAATTATCTTCAAAGGAACTATAAATAATAGTTATAAAATATTCATCTTGGTTTTTTTCTAGTAAATTTGAAATTTTAAGTAATTCAACTAATTTTTCTTCCATGGTAAATCACCTTCCCTTAATATATTTTGGAACGTCAGCAGCTCGACCTAAAGTATCGTCGAACTCAAATCGTTTCTTTAAAGGGTTAAATTTATAGGCACTATAATTCCATTTTCTAAAACTTTCATCACTTAATTTAGAGGCCTTAGATAATTCTCTTACAGCTTGTTCGTGTTGACTTTGAACAAATGCGTAATTATCTTCTAGCCTCTTCTTTTCTCGTTTGTTTTTTATAAAATTGTTTTGAGCAATTTTTCTTTTTTCTTTAGAAATGCTTTTTCTATAAGTCTTTTCTGCTAAGTATCTACTATCTTGTTTTATAACTTTAGTAATATAAGCAGATGAAGTATTTACTTTATTTGAGATATCTTTAACTGATAAATGCTCTATGTAAAATAAATTAATTATAAATTCTTTAGACATTTAATTTACTCCACTTTATTTTATTTTGGTTAATTTTTTGTCGACACTTTTTAGATATGACAAGACTATTAGAAATTTATTTGATTTCTAATTCTTTTATATTTTTTACAAATTTTTTATGTTCTATTTTCTTTTGTTTTTCTTCTTTATCTAATCTATATTTATATTTTAGATATGGTAAAAGTAATTCTAGCATTATTAAAGCTATGGCAAATAAAATTCCTAGAAACATAAATCTATAAAACATAATATTTTCTCCTTTCAAATATTTAGGAATGCTGACAGGTAAGAGCTTGTCCTACCTGTCAAATTTTATAGTGCATCCTTTAAATTTTGCCCCTTATTATATATTCATTTAAGTTTTAAAAAAAATTCTACTGAAAATTAGAAAAAATTTAAAATGTATAATTTTTAATTCCTGCAATTAATCTTAAAATTATGTATTGATATCTATCTTCATCTCCATAACTATATTTTTTTATCATATTTTTTTTTCGTTCAATGATTTCTAACATTGCCATTTCATTACCATTTTGAGCTAATACACCTAATTCATAAATAGTTTTATTTTTCATCTTTTAAATCTCCTTTCAAATATTTTTTTAATTTATCTACTGCACGTAGTTTTATTCTACTAACTGAATTTGAACATATTTTCAAAATAGCTGAAGCTTCTGTTTGAGTAAGTTCTTGTTTATAAAGTAAAAAAATAACTGCCTGTTCAACATTAGACAGACAGTTTAAGGCATGGTTTAATTCCATACTTGATTCAATGTTTTCAATAGGCATATGTGTTTTATCAGACGCAATATACCCCTGTATATAACTAGAAAAATTCTCGTCATCAATAATAACTTTTTCTGCATTATTGATTTTTGCTTGTTTTTTAAAATATGCTTTTGATGATAAAATAATAGTTTTGTTTAGGAAACTATTAAACCTTTCTTCTTTATAATCATTTTTGTACTCCATAAGTGTACCTCCCAAATTTAAAATTGGGGCTCAATACACCTGTATCAAGGGAACACAAAAAAATTAAAACCTCCTTTCTTTCAAAAATTGATTTCAAATTCTTTAGTAAAAAATATGTAATTATTGTAAAAGGGCTCAATATGGCCTGTAAAAAGTAAATTTATCCTAAGTGTGTTTTTAAAAACATCATTTGCAGATATGTTCTACTTAAACAGGCATATTAAGCCCAGAGCAATTATATTACAAGCACTGTGTCGTATTTTGTCGAAAACTGCGCTTGAAAAAAGGCTTGAAATAGCTTTTTTAGAAACAACTTTTTAAAAAGTGTTGATAAATCAAATGTTGAAAGCTTCTAATGTGCCTATTAGGGTAATTATTTTATACTGATTAGTAAGTGTAATATTCCTATAAATACATATAAAATATACATAGTTAAGAACAAATTAACTATGGGAGGATGTAAAAATGACACAAGACACAATTCAAATTGGGGTAAGAATAAGAGAAGTAAGAGAAAAAAGATTTGAAGAAACTAGGCAAGTATTTGCAGAAAGATGTGGCTTTTCTGAAAATTATTTAGGAAAACTTGAACGTGGAGAGATTCTAATTAGTACAAAGTCTCTTATGACAATCTGTAGAGTATCAGGAGTAGATGCAGATTTTATCTTATTTGGAAAATGTAAAAATTCAAAATTGACTGTAAGAAATACAATAGATACATATTTAGATCATAGTAGTACGAAAGAATTAAAAATGTATTTTAAAATTATTTCATCAATTACAGAAAATATATTAAAGAATTAAATAGTAGATTTTCTACTATTTTTTTATTGAAAATAAAGAATGGTTGTGATATAAATGATATTGTTTGTAAAAAAATTTATAAAAGGGTGATAAAAATGAATTGGTACAAAAAATATAATCAAGATAAAAAAGACTTATTGAAACAAGCAGATGTAATATTAGAAGATAAAGAATATAATTCAGAAGCTACTGGAAAATTGTATAGCGCTGTTACAAGTCATATTTTTAGTCAAAGTAAAAAAGCTATAGGAAGTGAAACACAAAAATATATGGGGATACTTGAAGACTTTAGAAATGCTATGTAAAATACAAATAAACAATTTAGTGATATTCAGAATTTTGTAATTTTGCAATTAGGTTGAACGGTATTAGAGGAAAAGTTGGCTTTACAAATATTTAGGAGGATACTATGCATAAAAAATTAAATATAAAATCTATTGTATTAGATGGTTCAACAGAAATAAGTGTTAATCAAATCATTGATAACGATAATGGAATTAAATTTTATATTGATGAGAAAATATCGAATAATTTTAATATATTTGAAGGTTTGAGACAGACAGTACCATTAGATCAAATCCAAGTAAAAACTTTAGAAAATGAAATATGTACTCTATTCAATTGTTTTTATACAGTTAGAGGAGAAGAAAGCCTATATATTCATCTTTCTTTTAATGAAATAGTATTTGGAAAAGTAGATGAAAGAAATTTTAAATGCAATACATTAATTGTGGAACTTGAAAATACTAAGAAACTAAAAAGTAAGGATTTTTCTGAAAACATTGAGTTTACAGTTGATGATATTACGATAAAACATTTTATTAATAGAAAGAAATATGAAATTATTATATCTTCTTCAAGCATAAAAAAAACAAATGAATTGTTTTTTTATTTTGCAAAATACTTCGAACTAATAAACTTTATTATAGGATATTTTCCGATAATCCAAAATACAACATATAAATTAAATGATATTGTTTATGTTGTTGAAAATGAAGTTGTAAATAAATATATTACAGATGATAGATATGTTCAAAAAGATTTTGGTATATTAAATAATATTAATAATGAGAGTTTTAAAAATGCATATATTACATACTGTAAATTTTCAAAAAATGCAGTTTTACAACTAAGTATGTATTTTATGTCTATGATGAAAACAAAATCATATGTGGAAATAAGTATTGTTAACCTTCTTCAAACACTAGATGGTTTATATGACAGGTTAAGTATATTTGAAAATGAAAAAGAAGATTTTTCTAAAGAAATGAATAATGATATTATAGAATTAGTAAAAAATATGGATTTTACTGAAATTAATAATAAATATAAAAATACTATAGATATTAACAAAAAAGTAATTAATAATATTCAAAGAATGAACTATATAACGTATAGAAGAAAATTAAAACAGATGTTTAAATATAAGGAATATATAGTATTTGAAGAAGAACGAAAAAAAGGAAATAATCCTTTTATATATTATGACACTTTTATAGAAAAATGTATTAATTCTAGAAATAAATTTTCTCATGTTGATGAAAAAGAAAATTACCTTTTTGGAAATGAAAATGTTGTTTACATATATAAAATAGTTTTAATAATAAGATTACGAATTTTAGAAGAAATCGGGTTAGACAAGGAAATAAATCTATCTTTATTAAGTGGTCATTTAATGTTGATAAACAATTATATAAAATCAGTTTTGTCATAAAAATAAAGATATAATACCAAAAGAAGATATTTCAAATGAATGAAATCATAAGGTATCATATAATGAACCAAAAAAATTTAAAATATTACCTTGCTCACAATACTATGATATTTAGAACAAGATAAATTACAAAATAAGAACCGGAGTTTATTCGGTTCTTATTCGATTCATCCAAATCATTTGAATAAAAAGGTATTCATCTAGTTTTTGACTTTGCTTTAGTATTTTTTTCGGTGGTGCATTATGCTCAATCATTTTTTAAAATTTAATTCTGTTTTTCATAATTAGCAAAATAGTTTTTGAATCCATAAAACACTCCTTTCACGTTATTATAATAATTATAACATTTTTTACAGCAAATTTTGTAATAATTTGTCGAAAGAGAGTAAAAAATCTTAAAATTCACATTTTATTAGATAATTCCAATAAACTTTTTCTTTCTGGATCCAAATATTTTTTAGTCGTATTTAAACTTGAATGTCCAGCCTGGTCTGCAACTTGGTCAACAGTATAACCAGCATTATGCAAAGCATTAGTACAAAAATAAGCTCTTAATCCGTGAGGGTGTAACTTAGCATTATCACATAAAGTTTTATATTTATTTAGTAATCGGTTACAATAATTTCTAGAAAGTGGTTTTGTAGTATTTTTATTTTTTTGTCCGATAAACAAATAAGGATTTTCTGTTTCTATTATGTTTCTTTCTTCTAAATATTCTTTTAAAGCATCATAAATTAGATTATTAATAATAACTTGTCTGAGTTTATTTCCTTTTCCTAGTATATATAAAAATCTATTTTCTAGGTTTATATCAATTATTCTTAATCTTACTATTTCACTTGCACGAAGTCCAGCATATGCTAATATTGTTATAAAGCAATATTCGCGTATAGGATTTTTTTCATCTCTACTTGTAAAATGTTTCAGTTTTTCTATTTCTTTTTGAGAAACTACACTTTTTACAGAAGAATTATGAATTTTTATATAATCTCTATCTACAATTACAACTTTATCTTGGATATGTTCTTCAATTAAAAATAAATTATATTGTTTTAAAGCTGCTATTTTTCTATTGATAGTTAATGCAGAAATATTATTTTTAAAAAGATAATTACAATATGATGATATATCTGCATGAACTAATATATCTAATTCTTTTCCATATGAGTCAAAGAAATATTTTTTATATAATCGTATATCATTAGCATAACTGTTATAAGTATTCTCAGATAAATTTTTATCTTGCATAAATTTTAAAAATCTTTCTTCCATTAAAATCACCCTTTCATTTATGTTACATTTTTTAGGTACCACTTTTATCATTTATGTTACATTTTTTGTACATTATTTTATTTAAAACAGGTAAAAATGTCACATAAGTGTATTTATGTTACATTTCTTTATTTACTTTTTTATGCCCTATATTTTATATAGAGCATAGCTTATCTTTGGGATAAAGACATAAAGAAATCAAAAGCAACTTCAAATCCTTTTATAAAATACATTTTACTTTCGCATTGGTCAAAGTCTTGTATTGAATCTTTATATTCATCAATAAGGTTAATAAGTTCCAAACTTGATTGTGGGTGTACTCTTTTAGAAATATAATTATCTAAAAGTTTTCTTTGATTTTGCTTAGAAAATTTTAGACGACTTAGTTCTTTACTTTTAAATTTAAACTTATCGCTATCTTCCATTTTTTCAAATATAAATTCTAAAAACTTCTCTTCCATAAAGCACCTCTCCTTCCATATAAAATTCTATAAAATACTATTGAAAATGGGAATAGTCATTAAAAATTTTTTTGAATTAATATAGTTGTTGATGCTGTAAGATTATATTGGATTTTTTGAAAAATATTTTTTGAGCTTATGAAAATAGTACGGTTTATTGCAATATGAGTATGGAACAGCTGATGTTTTTTTATTGCAAATTTGATTGAAATATTGTAAAATATTCATAAATTACTGGTAAAAATCAGTAAAACTAAATATGAATAGGTCAGGTTCATATTTAGTCAATCATTTTATATAGGTACACATCCAACAGATAATTTTGAGGAGGAAAAAGCTATGAGTGGCAAAAATACCTGGAAAAACTTTTGGCTAGTGAAATTTTTTTGTAGGATATATAAGGCAATAAAAGATGATTTTGAGTCAAAAATTTGGGAACCTGATGAAGAAGGGGTAACTCAGTTGACACAGGAGGAATACGACAGATTTTCTAAAATCTCCGATGAGAATAGTAAGTATGGTAAGGGAGAGATTTAAAATATCTGACCAAGCGGGAGCATTCACTTTAACGAGTGAGTGTTCTTTGCTTTTTAATAAAAAATTTTTCTAAAAATAAAAATTATGACACTAAAATTGCTCCCAAACGCCTAAAAATCAACGAAAAGAATTTTTTAGCCGTGTTTATTGAAATTGTCAAAAAAATTATATACAATAAAAATGTGTATAAAGATTATGTTATAGTTTTTTGCTATAACTACCCACAAATAATTTGTGGCATAGCTATTAAAATAATAGTTAATAGCAGTTTTTCTACATTATAAAAATGTAGCATAGACTTGGGATACAAGCAAAACTTAAATATATAGATTTTTTTGTTATGCTTAAAAATAAAGAAAGTAAAAGTTAGATAGCCCCCTTTTCTAACAGATACTTTCTTTTTTTAGTCCCAAATTAAAAGAAAGGAGGATTATTCAAAAAAATCTTTTACACAGAATAATGGAAGGAGATTATAAAAATTATGGAAAGTGGTTTTAATTTTTATTTGTACGAAACCGAATTTACTAATTGTTTTGTTCATACTTCAAGATATTCAAATGGTAATTTGCAATTAAGTTTATTTGGACTTGATCCAAATACTTGTGAAATTGCACATTTTGCTGATATTACGCTAGACCAAAATAAAAGAAAATTAGAGGATAATAAAATAATTGTTGATTACATGTTTAAAGATAATTTTATTCCTCAATTAAAAGATTTAGGAATTTTAAAAGAACAAACAGGAATATGTGTTATTGATTCTGCAATTTATCCGATTTATACGGTTGATTTTACAAATACATATGAAAGTAAAATGCAAGAACTAATTGCAGCTTAAAAGGAAAGGAAGGATTTAAATAATATGGAACAAACAAGATATGTAAATTTGCCAATGATTGGTAGAATACAACATGGTCTATTAGAAAATAACAGAGTAAAGGAATTGGGCTATTTTATAGCAAAAAGTGAAGATCCTTATATGGAAAAATATTTACAAAAATTTAATGAATTATATAAGGGAAAACAATGTATTGACATTGAAATCTTTGATAAAGAACCTCTATCAGTTAAATATGCAAGATATAATCAAAGTGGAGAGGTTTGCTCATGTATGGAAAATTCAAAAGATGCTAAGCTTAAAGTAAAAAATGGTTGGCAAAATATTAAATGCACTGAAAATTGCCAGTATAGACAAAGAAATGAACAAGGAAAAGCACAATGCAATCGTATTGCTTGGTTTAAATTCTTAATACCAAGTATTAGTAAAGATAGAATTTTTTTAATGAGAATAACAGGTCAAAGAGCAATTAATAGGTTAAAAGAATATTTTAGCTTTCAAAAAGAACAACAAGGCTCTGTTAAAGGTCAATATATTTTATTTTTAAGGAAAGAAGAACAAAGAAATATTTTAGGTCAAACTTTCAATAATTACATTCTAGATATTATGAAAAAAGATTTTAATCAAGTAGAAAAAATTCCCGATAATCAAGAAAATAATCAAAATGTATCCACAATTAATGCTCAAAATGTGAATAACACATCTACAAATGTAAAAAATTCACCACCAAATGTTGTTACTGAAATTGATACAAAAAATAATAATTCAAAGGAAAAAATTATTGATGAATCAAATGTAGCAAAGGAAGAACAAAATGCAGAAAGTAAAAAAGGAAAAGCTACGACTAAGAAAAAATCAAAGTCAAAAAAATCAGTAGAAAATCAAGAAGGAATTATTACTGAAAATAAAGGAGAAATAGCAAGTATATCACCTGAACAAACGTCTAATGAGAATATTATTGATAGTGAAAATACTGGAGATGCTGAAGATACTGACGATGTAAATAAATATTTTGTATTAGAAAGTACATATACAGAAATGATTGCAGATAAGCAAGGATTAGAAAAACCATATTTAATTGGAAAATTCCATGATTATAACGAAAATATAATTGATATTGCAATTAAGCCAGAGGATTCTGAAGAACTACAAAAATGTGATATAGGAACACTAGTTAAAATAGATATTCATGAAGCTTTAAATAAAAAATTTGCAGTTAAATTAGAGTATGTAAACAAAATAATAAAAAAAGTAGCAGCTTAAATGTGTGGTAACAAAAATCTACTACTTAATTTGATATGTAACTTTTTTAATATTATTACAAATAAAAAGTGAAATGTCAAGTTCAAAAAATAATTTTTTAAGGAGAAAATATACAATGAAAAATGAGTTTAAATATGGCGAAAGAGTAATTGTATATGGAATTGGCAAGAAAGATGGAAAATTCTATAAAGATAAACCAGGCAAAGTTATTGAACGTGATATTTATTATAAAGATTATTGCGTTAAATTCCGTGATGAAACAGAAGACTGGTTTGAACAAGATTATTTACGAAAGCCATATAAAAAAAGGAAAGGAAAAAAAATAATATGAGAATTAATTATGTAAAAACTATTGGATTCAGAAAATTCAAAGGGAGTTTTGAAACAGATTTATACGATATTACTAATATAACAGGAAAAAATAGGTCAGGTAAAAGTAATATATTATATGCCATTGTAAATACTATTTTAGGCACAAATTTAAATGGAAATGAAAAAATATGTCTTATAAATAAAGATGCTGATGCATCATATTGCGAAGTTAAATTTACTGATAATAATGATATTGAACATAGCCTGATTCGTGCTAAACACAAGTATTCTAATAAAGAAAATTATCTTTTATTAGATGGAAGAGTAATAACACAAGATGAACTAGTAAGCTTTTATAAAGATAAAAAATTATTTTTATCAATTGTTAATCCACTATATTTTCTGGGAAAAAAAACTGCAGAACAAAAAGAAATAGTAGATAAATATTTATCTGATATTGCTCCTAAAGACATAATGGAAATTGCATTTAATAATTTAAGTAATGAAGAAAAAAATATTTTAGAGACTATTCCTCAAAATATACCAACTTTTATTATTGAACTAAATGCAGACATAAAAAATGCCGAAAATTCTATATCTACATTAGATGGAAAAATTGATTATGCTACTAGCATTGCAAATATGGAAATTAATAGTAAAAAAATATTTGATAAAATTGAGGAATTATCACTTGCAAGACAAGAGCTTTCATTTTTAAATACTAACAAAGATATTGTAGATAAAGAAAAACAAAAGGAACTTATTGTAAAGCTAGAAAAAGAGGTACTAGACAAAGAGAATGAACAAAATGAACTTTCAAAATCTATGAGACAAGGAAAAGAAAAATATAACCAAATTAAAAATGGAACTTTATGTGTTTGCCCTACTTGTAACCAGCATATTGAGAATGAGAGTAAATTAAAGACAATAGAAAATATGAAACATGATTTAATAATACAGTATAATAGAAATATTTTACTTGAATCTCAATTAAAGGATTTAAAAATTAAACTAACTAAGGAAAAGTGCATATTTCATTCATTGGAAGGCAATACAACTATTGAAAAAACAAAGAGAATACATGATATTGAACAAAGCATTAAGGAATTAGAGCAGGAAAACTTAGAAATAGAAAAATTTAATAGTGAAATTGCATTTCGTGAAAAAACTAAACAAGATGCTAAAAATGATATTACAAAATTTAATGTAGAAAAAGCAAAATATAAACAATTCATAGATAGTTTAAATCAAGCTAAAAAAGTAGCACAAAAATTGTATATTAACTATATTGAAGAAAAAATGAAATTAGCAAAACAGTATTTAAAAGATGTTGATATTAAATTTTATACTGTTTTAAAAACTACTGGAGAAATTAAGGAAGATTTTATAATTACTTATAAAAATACTCCATTAGCAGATTTATCTCGTTCTGAGACTATTGCCGTGGCTTTAGAATTTGCTAATATGTTCAATAAAATTAGTAAAGTTAATCTCCCTATTTTCATCGATGATTATGAGAGTTGTGCAGATTATGATTTTATAGGTAAATATGCAAAAGATACGCAATTAATTACTTGTACTGTAAAGAAAGGCCAAGCTTTAAAGATTTCAAACAATACTGGAGAACTATATACTGTTATAAAACCAGTAATTAAATCTTTTAAAACGCTTAAATTATATAAGAATAACAATGCTGAAATTAGAAAAGCAGCATAAATGTAAAAGGCAGATTATTTCTGTCTTTTTCTAATTTATTAAGAGAAGGAAGGAAAAAATACATATGAAAATTAAATGTTTATTAGTAATGGCAGGTAAAGAAGTTCAAACTATGAAGATTCCTGCAAGTATCAAATTTATTAAATCTTTTATAGGAGAAAATCTATATAAAGTAAAATTAGATGATAATACAATGTTAATCGCAAATAAAGAGGCTAGTCTTGAAGAATACAACAGGATATATAAAGATAGTATCATTCTTGGTACTTTCTTAATTGTAGCAACTAAAAAGAAAAGAATTGTATCTATGAAAAAAAGAGCAATTCAAAAATATTTTAATATGTTCAAGTTAAGAAAACATTTAAAAAAAGTTGAAAAAAATAAAGAGGAATTTCTAGAAGAATATTATTCAAATATTAGAAAAATAAAACAAAAAAATGCTGAAAGAAATAAAAGAATTATTTTCAAAATTGCAGCATAATTAAATTGGAAGGAAGGTAAAAAATATGAATAAATATGAAACAGTAATACTTATTAATATTAATATTTCAAAAGATGAAAGGATTAAGGTATTAGAAAAAATAAAGAATTATATTACTGAAAACGGAGAAATCACAAAAGTAGAAGACTTAGGTAAGAAACAATTAGCATATGAAATAAAAAAACAAAAGGAAGCTTATTATTATTTAATACAATTTAATACATATGCAGATAATATCTATGAACTACAAAGAATTTATAGGATTACAGACGAGATTTTAAAATTTATAGTTGTAAAGTTAGAAAATTAGGAAAGAAGGTAAAAAATATGAACAAAGTAATTTTATTAGGAAGACTTACAAAAGATCCAGATATTAGATATTCACAAGCCAATAATTTTAAGGTAGCCAATTTTACACTTGCCGTTAATAGAAAATTTGTAAAAGAGGGAGAAGAAAGACAAGCAGATTTTATAAATATTGTAGCTTTTTCAAAACTTGCTGAATTTGTGGAAAAATACTTAAAACAAGGACTACAAATAAGCTTATGTGGTAGACTGCAAACTCGTACTTATGATGATAATAATGGTCAAAGACGTTACATAACAGAAGTTATTTCTGAAGAAATTTATTTCGCTGATAGTTTGAAAAAACAACAAGCAGATGAAAGTGTATTGTTTAGTAGTACACCAGTAAATAGTACAAACAAACAAAATGCAAATAGCAATGAAGAAAGCACAATGTTACCTGATGAATTCTATGCTTCAGATGACTTACCATTTTAAGTGAAATGAGGTGTTTTTATGCAAGAACAAATAAATAAATATTTTGAAAAATTATGTGCTGACATCTTCTTTAAAAACGATGATGAAACAATTATTGGAAGAGCACAAAATGTAATTAATAATCTAAATGAACAATTAGAGTATTCTAAAAAAGAATTAGATCCAGTTGAAGAAAAAGAAGAATTAGAAATTATAACTGAAGAAACAGATGACTTAATTCAAGAAATAAAAGATACATACTTTAATTTAAATGATGTTATAATGCTTTCTTTTCACCCAATGGCTGGTTTTTATGTATTATGTGATAAGGAAAAATTATTACAAGAATTAAAAGAGTATTATGAAGAGTTGGAGGAAAAAAAGAATGGAAACTAATATAATAAGTGTAAAATATGAAAGCGACTATACTCCAAAAGTTTTTGAAGGTAAAGCATATAGTTATTATACAAATACAAAAGTGATAATTGGAGACTATGTTTTAGTACCTACAATATTTGGAGATAAGGTTGCTAGAGTTACAGAAATTAATATTCCTGAAAGTAAAATAGAAGCTATAAAACCATATATAAAGACGATTAAGCATAAAGTAAATAAAATCAAGTTCTTACAAGAACATATTATTTTGGAAGAAGCAGCATAATTTATGAATGGAAAGGAAGTAGCAAGTGCTTTAATACCAAAGTTAATAAAAAAAGATTTTATTGTACATAGGTATAATTCATATACTACAAGTTCAATTTATTTAAAATTGGATTATGGACTTTCTTGTGGCATTAGAATTGCAGATCATCCTGGGAAAAAGAAGTACCACTATCGTTTTAATGTGATAAAAGATTATAAAGGAGATAAAGCTATCAGTAATGGTAGGCTTATCTCCTATTTTTTTAATTATTACGAACTAAATAAGGTATTAGAAGCAGTACAAAAAGAAAAAAATGCTAAAATCGCTAAATATGGGATAAATAATTATAAAAAATATATGAAGGAGCAAGCACAAGATGATTTATATATAAGATTTAAAAAAGTAGAAGGAGATAATAAAGAATGAATGGATTTGAAAGATTAAAAGAACAAGTAAAAGACCAAGAAGACCTTGCACTAAAGCAAGTAGTTGAACATTTACTTACAATGCCACATATGGAGCAAAATTATTTAAAAGATGAAAAGAATCTTGAAGACATGTGTAAATTTATTAAAAAAATGGCTCAAAAACATGCAAGAAACGGATGGAATTTTATTACGAATGAAATTGTATATGCTTGGGCTACAATGTATTTTTCTTTACCAAATAAATACTTAAAAATTGATGAGACACCAAAAGCTAAAAAGGCTAAAACTAATAAAGATAGTGAAAATGCTCAAACTAAGAACAATGTTGTTTCTATGGAAAAAGCTAAAAAAGAATTGGAAGAAAAGAAAAAAGTAGAACAAATCTCTTTGTTTGGAGGTGTTGCATAAATGAAACAAGAAGAAATTGATATTTTAATGGAAAGAATTGATAAAAGATGCAAACTGCCAAAGCACTGGGACGAGTTTATAAACAAACAGACAAAATCCCATCATATAATAATAAAGGATAGAGAAATGAAGAATTTATACTGTACTAATTGTAAGAATACTTTTATAAATAGAACTATAAAAGTTAAAGATTATATTCCTTGTCCTAATTGTAAACAAAAATCAGAAGTATCTGGAATGAATTATTACAGAAAATCGTTTGAAAAGTCTGTTTTATTGGTTCAAAGAATGAATAAGCAAATTGTTATAAGAGTATTTGAAATATATTCTTATTTTTATGAAGGTAATAAAAATATTAAAACACATTACATTGAATATGCAAGAATATTGCCTGGCATTGGAAAATTCTTAGGCAATAATGTATATATTGGAATGTTTGGAGGTTTTAGAGTTTACCATGGTTATAAAAAATTAAGTTGGTACAAATATCAAGGTCATCATAGTTTAACAGAATTTCCTACTTATCCATATAATAAAAAACGTCTTTTAAAAGGTACCAATATGGAGTATGCTCCTATAAACGAATTTTTAGATAGATTTTCTTATTATAGGTATAATTTTTTAGATGTTTTGGAACTTGCAGCATATGAAAGTTTTGAGATGCTTTGGAATATGAAATTATATAATTTATGTTTTTATTCAAAGTATTTAAATAAAAAAGGTAGTTTTTATAAAAGGTTTGGAGTTCCTAAAAGTTTCTTAAAATTTATGCAAGATAATGATATTCATTTTAGAGAACTTAGATTATTGCAGCTATTTCAAAAAGACGACAAGGAACTACTAAATAAATATAGATATGATAATCTTAATTATCTTAAATTTTTAATAAAAAATGATATATTAGAGGAATTTAAAAAGTTTAATGGTTACATAAGCGTAGATACATATAAATCCTTAAAAGAAATTCAAAAATATATACCATTAAAAAAATTAAAAAGTTATCCTAAAGGATTAAATAATTTGTATATCTATAAAGATTATTTAGAGATGGCAAATAAGTTAGCTTTGAATTATAAATCTAAAAAGGATTTATTTCCACGTAATTTATTTTCTAGGCATGATAAATTGCAAACAAAAATAAAAATTACTGAAGATATGAATACACAATTTGCAGCTTATTTAAGATATTATGAATTATCTAAATACACATATGAAAATGACAAATATATTATATTTCCAGCTACAAGTATTGATAGTATGAAAGATGAAGGAAAACAACAAGGTAACTGTGTGGGTTATATGTATTTAAATCCTTATATAAAAAAAGAAACAGAAATTTATTTTATTAGAATGAAAAAAGATATTACAAAATCATTAATAACGCTTGAATTTAAGGAAAATAAGATAATTCAAAAAGAACTACCTCATCACTCTAGAAAATTTACAAAGGAACAATTGAATTTTATTGATAATTGGCTAGGATTTAGAGAATTTATTGATAAAAAATTAAAATATCAAACTAAAAAAGAAATAAAAATCGTAAAATACGACCTAAATAAAATGGTTGCATAGGAAGGATGATAGATTATGCAAAGGAAATCAAATAATATTAGTAGAAAAGATCAAACTAAAAAAGTGTTTGAAAAAATAGTAAATAACTTGCAAAAAATTGTAGATGATGGAAAATACGAACAATTTTTAAAATTTCAAAAGGCATTAAAAAATAAATATAGTTTTAATAATTTAATACTTATATTTTCACAATTTCCAGAAGCAACACATGTTGCAGGAAAAGGTAAATGGCTTAAATTAAATAGAAATGTTAGGAAGGATGCTCAAAAAATTTTTATTCTTGCACCGATACCTAGAAATTACAAAACAAAGGTAAAAGTAATAGAGAATGGGGAAGAAGTAGAAAAAGAAAAAATCGTACAATATAATGCATATAGATATACATATGTTTACGATATATCTCAAACTGAAGGTGATGAAATTCCTTTGACTTGTCAAAAGCTAGAAGGAAATGACAAAGAGGAACTATACGAAAAGTTAAAACAATTTAGTCCTGTTTCAGTAATTGAAGAAAATTTGGAACTTGGTGTAAACGGTTATTATAGTAAATCTAGAAAAGAAATAGCTATAAAACAAGATTTATCAATAAATCATAAAGTTAAAACTTTAATTCATGAATTAACACATTGTATGTATGATGATTTTGATTATTCAAAAGATAGAGATTTATCTGAAGCATTTGTTGAATCAGTAACTTTCATTGTGGCTGATCATTTTTATTTAGATACTTCAGGCTATAGTTTTAATTATGTACTTAAATGGGTTCATGGAGACACACAAAACGTTATAGATTTAGGTAATAAGATACAAAAAAGTGCTGATGATTTTATTCAAAAAATAGAAAATTTTGAAGTGCAAGAAATAGAACTTGCAGCATAGAAAGGAAGAATTATAATGTTTACTTTATATAAAGAACAAAAAGCGCTACTTAATTGTCGTTATTGGGAGGATCTAGTAGAGTTTGTAGAAGAATTAAAAAAGCTTAATAAAAAGTATGTAGATAGAAGAACATTTACAGTAAAGTGTAATAATGAGATTATATACTATTGGAATAGAAAATAGAAAGGATTGTAAATTATGAATGTTTTAGATTTTGAGGCAGTACAAGAACATACAAATATATTAAATGTAGCATATCATTTATGTATAGAAATAGTTAAACAAAGAGGAAATGAATACGAAGCAATATGTCCTTTTTGCGGGTATAATAAATTAAGTAAAACACCAACATTAAGTTTAAATTTGCAAAATAATAAATATTGTTGTAGTAGATGTGGTGCAGGTGGTTATTCTACAGGTTTATATGCTAAAGTTAAAGAAATAAGTAATGGTCAAGCTTTAAAAGAACTCCTAGAAAGAGAGTGTTATTCAATGGATAAGACAAATTTAGAAATAACACCTACTAATACAATAGAAGATATTGAAATAAGAGATGCAATTTATAGAGCATTTTTAGGTATGTTAAAATTAGAAATAAGACATAAACAGTACTTAAGAAATTTAGGATTTCACGAATCTTCAATAGAATATGGATTATATAGGTCAATACCAAAAAACTATATAAAAAGAAGACTAATTTGTAAAACATTATCTAGAAAATATAATCTTTGTGGGATTCCAGGATTTTTCCAAGAGGCTGATTTTAAATGGTGTTTTAATAGTTTTGAAGGATTTTTTGTTCCAGTATTTGATAAAAACGGCCTAATTCAGGGATTATCAATTCATTTAGACAAACCATTTAATAATAATCAAGATATATGGTTTTCTAGTAACAATAAAATAAATGGAACAAAGGCAAAAAGTTTTCTTATGACAAGTAAACTAGAAGAAGATTCAAATTCGGTTATAATAACAGATAATTTTATTTTAGGTAATTTAATTAGAGAAAATTTTGATACACCTTTAATTACATTTCAAAATATTTCTAATTCTTATATTATATTAAGAGAGCTTGAGAAAACAAATATAAAGAATATTACTTTTGTTATAAGATTAAAACAAGCAAATGAAAATTTAGATTATATTATAAATCGTATATTTAGGAATTTAATACCACTTAACTATAATATTGATATAAAATATATTGATGAATTTAAAGATATTTTTGAAGAAAAATTTAGTGTTAATTATACATTAAATAAAGTAGCTTAGATTTAAGACTTACTCTTATGCTTAGAGTAGGTCTTTTTTTATGATAAATAAAAAAATAGCATAGTTCTGCTATTTCTAATCTATTAACTTTTTAACTTCAGTATTATAATCTATTTTTAAAACTTCGCACAATGCAATTAGTTCAAAATCTTTTATAATACTTTGTCCCAATTCCATTCTATACAATTCAACTCGATGTATATATACTCCGTGCAATTGTACTTGCCTACAAACTTCTTCTTTAGAAAGTCCTAATTTTTCTCTATGTTCTTTAAGAAGCATTCCTAATACATTTGCTTTATTATTATACTTTTTCAACTTAATCCCCCATATTCTTTATTTTATTTGATTTTATTATAATTTCTATGTTATAATGTAACAGAGCCTTACGTTTATATTATTTTTGTTAAAAATGTAATTAAATATGCAAGGAGATTTTTGTGTGGAAATATAGAATAATTTTTAAAAATGTTACCTATTAAAAAGATAATAAAATATATGAATTTAGTTGCATAGTTTTTCATTAGAAAAAAATAAAAATTTTATGAAAACTTAATAATATAATTACAAAGGCTAAATAGTGAAAGGAGTATAAAAATGTGTCTTGAATTAGAACAAACAATTGAACCTTTAGATATAGATTTACAAGAAATAAATAGTATTACTTATAAAATGGAAAAATATATAGTATCGAGGTATTTAAAAAAAGAAGCTTCTTTAAATTTTAAATATATATATAAAAAGTATTTTTCAAAAAGACAAAGAAAAGAAATAATATATCAAATTAAATTAGATTTAGTTAAAAGAAATATTGATATTTCTTCAATTGAATTAGAAGTACTTAGTAATAACATTTATGATTTTTGTTGCTTAATGGTACATAAAATATCACCAGACGAAATTATCAAATATATAACATATAAGAATAATTATTATTGTAATAAATTATCTTATAAAGATAAGAATATAATTTTAGATAATCAAATGTTAAAAAAATTTACAGAACTAAAGAATAAATATATTAAAATCTTAAAGGAAAAACAAATAAAAGAATAATTAAAATATTAAAATAAAAACAGTAAGAGTAATAAATATTTATTATATTAAAAGTATAACAATTAGATGTACATATTTAATGATAAATTGGATAATAAAAATCATAAATTTATAAATAGAATTTGTGATTTTTTTTATGCTATAATAAAAAAAGTAAATTAGGCAACTGAATTACTAAAATATAACATCTTATAAGTAGAAAAATTAATGAAAGGAGGATTGGGAATGGAAGAACTAGTTGCCAAATCTAAAAAAGGAGATTCTAAAGCTTTTACAGAATTAATACATTCTATAAAAAATGACTTATATAGAATAGCTAAAACAAGATTAAATAGTGATGACGATATAGGTGATGCAATTCAGGAAACGATGATAATTGCTTATAAAAAATTGAAAAAATTGAAAGATAATTCTAAATTTAAAAGTTGGATTATTAAGATTCTTATAAATGAATGTAATTTGATTTATAAAAAAAGAAAAAAACAAAATGATATTTATGAAAAAGTTGAGATTAATACAGTTTTAGGTAATGAAGATGAATCTATACATATGATTAATTCAAAATTAGATTTTGAGTTATTAATTAATCAACTTAATTATGAAGAAAGGCTTATTATAACGTTGTTTTATAATAATAGATATTCTTGTAGTGAAATTTCAGAAATATTAAATATGAATGTAAATACTGTGAAGAGTAAGTTAAAAAGAGCAAAAGAGAAAATTAAAAATTATAGTGAAGGGGGGATATATAATGAATGAAAATTATGATGAATTAGATTTAATGATGTTTGATTATTTTAAAACTAATAATAGTGTGCCTAATTTAATTACAGAAAAAATAAATACAACTTTTAATAATAATGAAAAACATATTGGAATAATAGGAACAATTAAAAAAGTCATAATAACAATTATAGGTATTGGTGCTATAACTGGAGGTATTGTTTTTGCAGATGAAATTAAAGGTTTCATAATGTATTTATTTGACGACAATAATGGTGTGAATAAAGCTCTAGAAAATGAATATGTACAAAATACAGATATGGATTATATTCAATCAAATAATTCATCAGTTTTTACTAATGCCGAAATATATACTGATGCAGAATTGAAAGTTGATTATATTATAATGGATGATTATAATTTAGGAATTGTTTTTAATATGAAATTAGACCATAAACCAAGTGAAGAAAAGATATTAGATATTTCTATACCTAATTTAATAATTACCGATGAAAATAATAATATTATAGTAGCTGAGTTTGAAAATACTGAAAAATATTTGGATTATTGTAAAACCAATAATATAGAAGCCAATTATAGAAATATTGCATATGCAGATGGCTCAAAAAAGATAAAACTAGTAGAAGATAACGAGGATAATATTATTTTTACATATAAGACAGCTTCTACCAATTTTCCAAAATCTAATAATCTTAAAATAAGTTTAGATAAAATTTTATTAAATACAGCAGAAGGATTAAAAAATTATGTTGGTAAATGGGAAATAGATACTGATTTAAGTGAAATGGCTGATAAAAGAGTTTCTAATGTATATAGTGTTGTAGAAATAAATGACGAAAAAACCCAAGTAACAAAAGCTATCGTCTCTATGACTAACATGCAATTAGAGCTAATAACTGATAGTGAAAAAATTGATTATAACAAATTAAAAGAAAGAAACTATCAAAGATTAAATGATATGTTATTATTTCATGATTGTTATATAAAAGATGAAAATAATAATATATATGAAATGTCTAATTCTAGTGTTAATGGATATGAAACATTAACTGATGGAAAATTTAGATATTATCAAACATTTGATTTGACCTCTTATGATAATACAAGTAATATAGAAATATATTTAATTACGAATAAAGATGAACAGATTGTTATTAAATTAAAAAAAGAATAAAAAAGAATAGAGACTCAGTATAAACTGAGTCTCTGTGTCGAAAATTTAAACAGTTTTCTTAAGTAAAGGGATGAGATGATGTTTACTTACTGATAATCAAAATAACAGTGATAGTTTACTGATAATCAATCCAAACGTGACAGTTCACTTTTCTTGCTTCACTGGTTCCTGCTGTAACAGCACTATAGTAAAGTCTATGATCACAACTGTTTATGTTAAACCATTCTGAAACATAGAAATAATAACCATCTGCATCAGGAGAGCAATCAGCACCGGGATAACGATACCACTGGTTCACTGTTGTTCCGGGATACTGTTCAAGCCTATAGTATGTCGAAATAGAATACGGAATTCCATCAACAGGTTTTATGGCACAACAAACCCTTATGTAGTTGCCATTTATGGTGTGCCAAGAGCCGGTATTGTTACCAGTGAAAGTAACAGAACCCCAATAGTCAGTACTGTAGTTTCTGGAGGGTTCTAAGCCTATAGAAGCATCCAGCTTGTTCCGTAATGCCTGTGCATCATCTGTAGAAAGTGCAGACGATATAGTGGTGTTTGCGTTGTCATTTGCGATTTCTGCAGAAGCAAAAATCGTGTTATTTCCTACTAACAAGGAAAAAATCATTGCCATTGCAACGAGAGTCGTTGCGAACTTTTTCGTAATAGTCATAAGAAGGCCTCCTTAATTAGTCGTTGACTCATCCCTTTACTTTAAACAATCCCATATTTAGGAAATGTATATATATTTTATCAAATCTTTTTTTAAATTTTAAAAAAGATAAAAAAAGATAAATAAAAGTGTTTTATATAGTATTATCTCGAATACTTAAGATTATTGTAGAAATAACTTCTTTAGGAGTTGGCTTTTCATCATAATAAATACCCAAATATTTATTTAAAGTTTCTACATTACAATCGTAATACATTTCATTTGTTGCATTAATAATATTAGTTTTTATATTATTAACAGTTGTATTGTATTTATTAGCCAAAATAGGATATACTTGTTTTTCAAGTTTAATCTTCTTGTTGGGAGATTGATTGCATAAAATTAATATAGTCTCATATATATAGAGAGTACCAATATATGAAAAATTATATTTTAATTTTTTTAGTTCAATTTTTATTTTTTCTTCTGTTGAGAATTTAGAACTTTTTTTAATTTCAATTAATTCATTTATTATCGTAATTATTTGTTCAAATCCTGCAATTTTATTAATATATGTATATAGGTAAGGACTTTGCATAACTTGTGATAAAAGTGTAAATTCCCCAGATATAGCAATAATAGAATTTTTATATTTTTTATAATTATTTTTTTCTAAATCTTTTATAATATCTACCCCACTATTTCCTGGTAGTTTTAAATCAAGTAGAACTATATCTATTTCAGAACTAGCATCTTTTAAAATATTTAGTGCTTCTTTTCCATTAGTAATTATTCTAAATAATCGAACCTCTGGATTTTCTTGCATAACTTTATTTATTAGATTTTTTGAATAATGAAAATTATCTTCCACAAATAATATATTAACCATTAGTTTATCCTCCTAAATATAAGATGGAAAAAAATGTTGTTTTGGGTGCAAATTTTGTCTTTTTTTATCTTTTTATAAAAAAATTTTTTTTTATGATATTTTATATTTAACATAATAATAGATTTGAATTTTAGTAGCATAATTTTAAGATTAACGGGACTAAAATTAGAAATAAAAAGAATTTTTCAAAGCAGGTAATAAAATACCTGCTTTGAATGTATAAAAAGAAAAAACATATAAATATATGAATATTAATTTTCTAAATTATACTATTGATATATATTTTTAGATTTATATGTTTGTTATTTAGATATATTACGTTCAAAATATAAATAATATCAAAAAACTAATTTCTTGTAATATTAAGGGTGTAATTTACCTAATTAAAGTATTATATAAATAAGGAGAGTCGTTATGATAGAAGTTGTTTTATTGAAAAAAGAAAATAGCCAATATATTGAATTATATAATCTAATTAATTCATTAAGTCAATCCATTAGATTGTACAAAATATTAGAAAATCCAAATGATATTTTTAATACGTTTTCAAACAGTTCTATTGATATACTTATAATAGAATCTAGTGCTTTTAAAGCTCTTAATATTATTGACTTTTCTAATTTAAGTACTTATGTAAAATATATAATTATATTAACAGACAATTCAAATATTACCTATAATAATCAATGTATATTTTGTAATATTAATGATATATCACAAGTTTTAGAAAAATTAGTAAAGAAAATGATTACAAATAATATTGATTATGAACACGAAAATATTATAAGAAAAAGGATAAATGAAGAATTAATTTTTATAGGATATAACCCATCGTATTATGGAACTAAGTATTTAATAGACTGTATTTATTATTTGTATTCAGAACAAAATTCTTATAATGATATTTCTATGAAAAAAATTTATTGTATTTTAGCTCAAAAATATAACAAGTCTGAAAATACAATTAAATGTAATATAACAAGAGCAACTAGCATAATGTATTGTGAATGCAAAGAAGAAAAACTGAAAAAATACTTAAAGATGTCTTATTTACCCAAAACAGGTTCTAGAATTATAATTCAAACAGTATTAAATAATTTGTTATAGGTTCAAAGATTTTAAAAACAGTATTTTTAATAAATCACTTATAAAAAATCAGCTCCAGATTAATGGAGCTGATTTAAGAATAGAATAAGTATTGTCAAAGTGAACTTAATTAGCTTTCGAAATTTTTATAATACTTGTTAAAGTATTAATAAATAAATCCAGATTTCCATGCACCGTTAACCTTATAGTGTATATATGACCAAGAATGGTTATTAATAGTTATATCTGTCACCCACACATAGGTTTCGCCTGCATCAAGGTATCCTACACTTGCATAAGGATATCCAGGCCCAGCATATACGTAAGTTGTAGAATTTACAGGACCTGCATTAGTACCGCCCAAATAGTTTGGACCTACAAATCCATACATATCGCTAAGGGCTCCTAAGGATACGCCACCATGGAATTCCAAATTGCTTGCTGACATATATCCACGTTTTCTTCCACTTGATGTATTGTACTCTACATATACAGTATTAAGTGAATTAGAGCCTGCAATAACTGCTACATATTCACCTGCAGCTACACTACCAACTGTTGCCCAAGGGCCATCGCCACCAAGGCCATATGATATACTGGATGAATTAGTCACACGTGCTGCACAAGTCACGTTTTCAGGATAGCTAAATTGGGGATTAAATACATAACCTCTTTTTGCCTTTCCTGATGTACTGTATTCAATATACATTACATTTCCATATGCATACAGTCGTGTTACACCTTCGTTAGCACTTACGCTACCAATATTAACTGCAATTGAAGCATCATCGCAACTCCAAACAGTTTGATATGTAGTTGAGACTGCATAGCCGCCGTAAAATTCTTCATTACTAGGCGTACCGCCTGATATAGAAGTAATTGTACTTGTCGGAACATAACCGCTCTTTTGCTTAGAACCCGCATGGTATTGAATGTGGTACCAGTTTTGGTTTTTTTCTTTGCCAAGAATATATACCTCTTCATTGGCTCCAATGCTTCCAGCAGACTCGTAATTAGAACTTGAAGGTCCTGTATATACAGTCTGCGCTGTTGTTGACCGTCCTGTGATCTGAGTTGAACTTGCATGAGCAACGTTCGGGAAAACCATAAAAATAGTAAGCAAAGCCATAAAGACAGCTACTACTTTCTTGTCAATTGTTCTTGTCATGATAAACTCCTTTCGATACAACACTATTGACAATACTATTCTATTCGCCATACCATAATTACAAGTTAAAGATAGCAACCTGTAATTTTGATATAGTAAGCTTTAGGTAAATCACCTTTAATAATTATTATACTATAATTTCGACAATTTATATCAAAAAGGTAATATAAGGTAACTTTATGTAAAAAAAGTATTAATACATAATTAATACTTTTTACATTTAAGTACTTATAAAATTATTTATATAATGCTATTAAAACTTTTTGATTCATTAAATTTCTTAAATAAATTCTCGTATAACCTTGCACTTCATCATCTTTTTGATATTTTTCTATATATTGAAATTTACCAATATAACTCAATTTTTTATCACTTAATTCTTCTTTTCTTCTATTATCTATATACAAAATATAATCTCCATCTCTATACTCAATATCTGTAATAGTAATACTATTTTTATTAGAACCATTATCTGTTTTTATCTGACTTTGTGTAAAAATTCTTATATATTCATTATTTTCTTTTTTTGTTTTATATATAAAATCATTTAATATCTTTTGATTATCTTCATTAATTTCTAAGTCATTAATTATGATACATCCGTCTTCTTTAGCATTTTCAATATTATAATCTAATGGTAAATCTTCAAGTTTTTTATATTTATTGGAATATATTTTTTGTTCTCTCATATTTATCGATATATTATCTCTATATAATTCTTTTGGGATTTTGGCTGTGACCATATATTCTTCCTTATTTATTTCTTCTTCGGTGATATTATTATCTACCTCAATATATAATGTTTTATCATCTGATGAAATTTGAGATATTGAGATTCCAGGCATTCTCCAAGAAGCTACTATCACAATCAAAAAATTATTTTCAAATTCATTTTCATCCATTTCTATAATAGAATTCCAATTATTTTTATATTTTAGATATTCTTCATATGTAACTATATCTTTATACATAATTTCTTGATCATTTGTTTTAAACCAATCGTTCATGTTTTCAATATATTTTGCTTGTGCTTTTTCTTGATAGAAATATTGATATATAGAAGTTCCAGCATATACAGCTCCCACTGTTATAATAATTCCGATAAAAAAAACAGCTACTTTATTTAAAAAAATATTTTTACTTGTTTTTCTATAATGATGTACATTAAAAAAGTCATCATTATGAATATTTTTATAATTATTATATTTTTTATATATAGTTTCTTTAAATTGTTCATTATCCATGTTTTAATTCCTCCTTTTCCAAAATATCTTTAAGTTTTTTTCTTGCTCTATATAAAGTCATTTTTACCTGAGGTATTGAAATATCCATTATTTTGGCAGTTTCTTTATATGACATATCTTCTATATCAACCAAATAAATTATTCTTTGTTGATTGGTGTTTAAATTTTTAATAGCATTATGAATTTTTCTCTTATTTTCATTTACCATAAATTGTTCTTCTGTCTGATATATTTCTATGTCTTTAGTTGGATAATCTTCAATATATAGTATTCTTTTATTTTTATTTAAATAGTTTATCGCTCTACTTTTTGCAATAGTGTATAAATATGTTTTCATACTGAATTTAAAATCGTATTCTTTTTTGTTCATTAATATATATACAAAAACATCTTGAGCTAAATCCTCTGCTAAATCATTTTTTCTTATAAAGGTAGTAATAAATGATATTAAAGTATTCCTATATTTATCTACTAATTTATCAAAGGATTTCATATTTCCTGCTAAAAATTCTCTATATAATTTTTGGTCAATATCCATTTGTTTTCCTCCTATCTATTAATATTACAATTTATAAATAAAAAAGTAACGGATTTTTATTAAATTTTTATAATTTTTTTGAATTTGATTATTAAAATCTATAAAATTATATTTTAATTTTTTGAATAATGAAAAATTATTTTTTACAAATAATTTTTCATCTACCTAAATATATGATAAAAAAATATATTATTTTAGGTGCGAATTTTGTCTTTTTTTATCTTTTTATAAAAAGTAAACTAAATATGATATTTTATACTAAACATTATATAATAGGCAAAATTTTAAGAAAGGAGGTTGTAGAAGATTATTTAACTTTCGATTTATAACTAAAAAAAGCTTATATAAAGCTAATTTATATATTTTTATTTGGGAGGTTATAGTATATGGTTAAAAATAAAATTGATGAAAAACGATTAAAAAAATTTTTAAATGAATTTAAAATTGAAGCAATGGATTTAAAATCAGGTATAAAACTTTTTGGAGAAAAAAAGGAAAAAATATTAGAATTTATTAATGTAAATAGTAATGGTTCCTTTAGTTTAAATGAAAATGAATTAAAAATGGAAAGCGAAAAAATAACGACTTTATTAGATGAAGAAATGCTAACTCAATTAAAAAATAAAAATTCCATAGGAATTATGATGTCAACAGATAATATAGTGATACCAGATGATGAATATATAAAAGTTTTAGTTTATGACGAAACTAGATTTATTATTTTAAACAAGAAATATTATAATATAGAGAGTGGAATAAAAACTTTGAATGATCCTCACGATAACAATATAAAAACAGAAATAAATAATTTATTTAGTGAGGAACTAGCAGATATACTTATAAAGTCATTATATGATAAGTCAAAAGCTAAAGTTCCCCAAATGTCAAAAACTTCAAACAATAATCCAATAATACAATCCTCTACATCAACTGTCGCAACAATGGCACAAAATCAAACCGTTTATCATGGACCTCATTTGACACAATATGCTACTGTTGGAAGTGTTGATAATGGAGAACAAGTTTATATCTTGTCTAAAGCATTTGGATTTTATCATATACAATATATTGTAACTAGCACCGGAAAACAGAAACAAGGATATGTTCCGCAAACATCTATTGAAGATTATACTGGCCCAGCACCAGAAGAAGAAGATTATTATGGAGGGTATTGCTTTGCAACCACTGAACTTGATGTAAGAACTTGTGATGATTTTAGCTTAACAGCTCCAGTTGGAACATTATATCAACATGAAGGATGTACAATGATATTTCATTATAATACTGGAAACTATCATGTCGCTTATATTGAATATTCAACATCAACTGGAACTAAAAGAGGATATGTTTATAATCAATATTTATCGTTTCCTAGAGAAACTTGTGTTGGAGTTATGCAAAAAAGAGTTGAAGTATATGCAGGACCTAATTCAAATTATGCTTCTATAGGGGCAGTAGCTGCTAGCGAATTTGTATCGATTATTGCAAAGGAAAGTGATGATGTATATATTGAATATAACACGAATGGAGGCAGAAAAAGAGGCTATGTTAAATATAGTGAACTTACGCCATATAATAGACCATCTTATTTTTCTGATTTCTATGATAATGGCTCAGAGGGATACATTGTTGATGAAAGAGTAATTGTTTATGGTGGTCCTAATAGTAATTATGCACAACTAGGTGCAGTTAGAAATGAAGATATAATAAGTTTTAATACTAATAACTCTAATAATTATACTTTTGAATATACATGTATTGAATATACTGTTTCTTCAACAGGGCAAAGAAAAAGAGGATATGTTTTAGCATCGAAGGTAATGAGTGGAAGTTTACCTGAAGAAAATAATAATATAGAAACTTTTAGCAATTCATATACACATTTTGGCTCAAAAATAGTATATGGGCAAACCGAAAAAGGTCGTGATATGTATTATTATAAATGTGGAACAGGTGTTAATCATTTGTTTTTAACTTTCGCTTTACATGGTTGGGAAGATGGAATAAAATTAGATGGAACTGATTATCATGGAGATGGTAATATGCTTCTAAAAATTGCTAAAAGATTTATACAAGACTTTACATCTTTATCTGATACTGAATTAAATATAATAAAGAATAAGTGGACAATATATGTTTTTCCAGGAATTAATTTAGATGGAATTATAAATGGAAATAGTAATAATGGATTTGGAAGATGTTTATATAATAAATTGGATCCAAATAGAAATTGGGGTGGAAATTTTGTCGCTAATAATTCAAGTCCTAGATATAAAACGTCTACACAATATTTTGATGAAAGTGCAACGGAATTAATTAATTTGAGAAATTGCTTAACAAGTAATATTGGAATAGGAAAAAATGTTTTAATAGATGTTCATGGATGGTATAATCAAACAGTAGGAAGCACAAATTTAGGACAATATTTCTGGAATAGTATGGGGATCCCAGCTGCTAGACATGGATACGGATATGGAGAAGGATATTTAATTGCTTGGGCAAAAAACTCTCCAACTTTAATTGCTACAAGTTCAGATTATCCTGGATTGGGGGCTGAAACTTGTCTGGTAGAATTAGCACCAACAACAGATTATAGTGATAATAATATGAATAATTATGGAGATAACTTTTTTAATGCTATTGTTAATTTATTAAATAATTATCCTGTAACACCTGTTCCAATACCTACTCCTTCTGATTTGAATAATAATTTTATACATGCAATTGAAAGTTTAACATCTGCAGCGCAAGAATATTGTCAAATAGCGCATTTAGATAAAACCCCTTATAATAGAAATAGATTAATATTACAATATTTAAGAGAGCCTGCTTATAATGGTTTATTGTGGTGGGCAACAACCGAGGCGATAGATTACACATGGATAAGCTTTGCTGAGGCAAGAACTGGTATTCATGTTGGAAATTTGCGTATATATGATGATATCATTGAAGACTATATTTATGTCCAACATTTGGCTATTGTTGCTGAAACAGCAATGATTAGAGATTTTTCTTCAACTGGTATGCCATATATTTTATTAGCAAGTGCTATGGGAGATCTTTTACAATTAGGAGCTGAAATTCAAAAAGTCTTTAATGAAAATCATGTATTATTTAATTCAAATCAAATAAAGGGATTAATTAGATGTGATAGCGATTCCTATGCGCAAAGTTTAGGATTTGAAAGTGCAAATAGTACAGGTTTTTCATTAATGGATTGGTATCAAGATATTGATGGATTAAATATAGGAAAATTATGTAAAACTGACGATTTTTTATCTGTAGTTAGAGAATATTATAATGGTTTAACGAATCATAGTAGGTTAAATAGGTATGGAATGTATGCTGATAATTTAGGATTAAGTGACCCGACTTCTTCAAGTACAACTAGCGATTTATATACTTTGGCATATTCATATACAGCCGGAAATGTAAGACTAGAGGACTTCTTTGATTTAGATGTTATAACAATCTTTAAAGCTCATTTTGGTACTTTTACAACAGCACTATGGGCACAACCACTTGCACAAGCTTTTACAAGTAAATTTGTAGATAGATATCTTCATACAGGAGGGGATTATTAATAAAATATTGAAAAAATTATATTTTTTTGATAAAATTATCTAGGTGATTTATATGAAGAATAAGATACAAACTTTTGTACATATTATATATATATTATTCATTATATTATTGATATATTGTATTATTATGTTTTTTAAATTAAGTATCTATAAGGAATATGAAATAAAAATATCTCAAAATAATAAAGAACAAATTATAAAAATGCTAGAGAAAGAGAATATTAGAAATCCAGAAACTATTGACAAAGTCAGATTAAAACCATTATTGGGAGATGCAAGACTATTTCTATACAGTAATTCAAATATTATTAAAGATACTATTGTTGTGGAAGGCAGTGAAATAATGCAATATGTACTTGATAATGGTGAAGATATATGTTTTAAATATATAATGTACATAATTGGAGAGTTATTTATGATTTTGATTATAAAAAGTTGTAAAAATAATTCTATGAATAATATAAAAAAGCAGGAGTAATCCTGCTTTTTTGTAAACAAAAAAATAAATACATGAATTCCTTATATTTATCATATATATACCACTAAATTACAATAAAATCAAGAACTTACTCATTTATTATCTGTAAATCAGGATATATTGTATAAATAAATGGTATTTGACATTCAATTTTATCTATTTCTTCCCTATCTGGATATGCTAAAATTAATTTATCAGCTTTAGGGAGTGAAAGGGGATAGGCATTTACAAGTTTTGTAATTCCTTTTTTATTTTCATTATCTGCAACTATTATATGATAAACTAAATTATCCTTTGTTAGAAACGTTATTTGAATTGGTTCCAATCCCATATAAAAATGTTTTAATTTGTATTTAAACATACACAAAATATCTAATGCAGTAAGTTTTTTCTCATCTATTATTTGTGTATTATGCACAAATATATCTCCTTTTTTACTTATCATATTAGTACTTAAAAGACTTTTAAAATTATTTCCTTCATCTTCAAATATTGTTTGTAAATGTTCTAATTTAGCACATCCATAATCTTGTAAAAAATTTGCTACTTTTTTTATATCTACCATATTAAGGTCTCCTTTCTAAAAAATTCTCATTAAATAACCATAAATATATTTCTTTTCAGTATTTATTTCACTAACCCTTATTAACACATTGTCAAGATAATGTGGATAATGATTAAATTTTGCAGGAACTCTTATTAAACAAGTCATTTTGGTATTATCTAATTGCACTATTATTCCTGAATTAGCTTTTGGAAATGCAATTACTTTACCAGTGTATTCTCCACCTTCAATTAAATATTTTCTTATATTTTTATATGGGTTATCTAATAGCTCTTTACATGACAATTTAAAAGTTTTATTTTTTATATCAATCTCTTTTATTCTTACTTGTAGATATTCTCCTGAAAAATAAATATCTTTGCAATTTACAATAAAAGTATGTTGTAAATCTTCAGCTTTTATAATTATTTCAATTCCATATAATTCAACAATAATAGATTTTACACCTACAGCTAAAATCCTTACTCTTACTATATCATTTATTCTAAGCTTTGGTAGTTCTAGTTTTTGTCTTAAAAGCATAGCATCAATTCTACTTGCTATTGCAATATTTGATAAAGTATCTATTTCTATTACAATAAAATCAATTTCAGCTCCAAGCATTCCTCGAATAATAGATTTATTTGATTTTGCAGTTCCTAAATGAGTTACTGGAATTAAAATTTTAATATCTTCATACCAAACTATTGCACAAGGAATATTCTTATTTTTTATTTTGTAGTATTCATCTTCTATTCCTGATATTTTTCCAGTTAAAATATGTTTTTCATCTTTGCTTCTTAAGAGTTCTTTTAAATCTAAATTATTCAATTAATCACCTCCAATTAAAAAAGCACTTACCATTTTTTGGTAAATGCCTATAAATTTTAATTATTTTATAATTTATCTAAACTTTCAGATAACATCGTAATAAATTTTTCTTTAGATATTCTATATTTTTCGATATATTGTTTTGATAATATGCTAATAAAAACGCTTGCCTCTTTTTCACTTGCACTTATTAATTTATTTAGCATTTTATTTGCTTCTGTTACTGTAATATGTTCATTATTTTTTGTCATAATACTCCTCCATTAACAAGCAATATTTTATAACAATTATATGTATTTTTTCAAGTCATTTTTTAATTTTTATATAATTATTATATTCCGGAATATTCGCCACCTATTACTTTTCCTGTATACATATCAACATAACCTATAACACGTTCGTAATCGCTTTCATCACAATAATAATATATATATGCATCTCTTTCAAAATTAGCTGTTTTTATATTAGATGCAGAACCTGATGTAAAGTAGTTTGTTGGTTTAACTTTTCCTTGTGTTACTGACTTGAACTTATACATTTCTAGAGTATCTAGTAAAATATTATGTTTGTATTCTTCCCAAATTTGTCTCGCTTTACTTTCAGAAATTGGTGTCAATCCCGCTATTGATGTATTTTCAAAAATACTTTCATCTCCAGCTTTTCTTTTCATCTGTTCTTGATACTGACTAATGATTGTGCCAGGTTTACCTATTACTAAATCTCTATTACCATCCACGGTATTAAATTTCAATATAGTGTATTCGGGATAGTAATATTCTATGCTACCACCATCCTTATACATTTCACTAGTACAAACACCATTTTTGCTATCTTCTATTGCCTTATTTACAATATTTTCGCCAGTAATAGTTTTATTTCTTAAAATGGTTTCTAATCCATAAGTTGTATTATCTATTAATATTGATACATTCCCACCAAATGTCATAATTTTATAATCATTATCACTTGTTCCAAATGCTTTTTTATCATGTAGTTGAACTATTCCTAAATCATTTCTATTATTAAATATTAAATTAAATTCTTTTATAGTTTCAGCTTCTTGATTTTCGCTTATTGTGTTAGTAGCAATATTAGTATTAGATAATTCAGTATTTTGGCTTTTTTGTTTTGCATCTTCTTTAGCAAATCCACATATTAAAAAGCCAATCCACAATAGTATTGTTATCAATAAAGCTGTTATTCCTAATATTATTAAATACTTCTTTTTTAAAAATCCCCATAATACTAACAATAGTATTCCAACAGAAACTAAAATTATTGTTAAATTAGTTAATATCATAAAATCACCTTTTTATAACATAATTATTTAAAAAATTATACCACTTTTTAGAAATTTTGCCAAGTAATTTTTTCTTTCTTTGATGGCCCATCTTTTTCTATATCTTTTTTAGATTTATTTTCATTCTTCTTTGGTAATTCTACTTTATTTGACTTATTTATAGTCCACTTTGGGTTATAGTCTAAAATAGAACTATCTTTCAATTTCTTACTTAATGGATGTTCTGTATAAATTACTTTGTCTAAAAGCAAAGGCTTGTTACCTCTTAAATTCACTAGTAATTTAATTGTGGGTATTCTTAATATTTCGTCAGCATTAAGTAGATTTCTTTGTGTAGTTGTAATATTTTTTTGGCCATATTCTTCAATATCTCCTTCAAGGGAATTTGATTTTCTAATTGCCATTGTTTCTACTGTTGATACACCTATTAAATTACTAAAATATTCAGCAGTTTTATAATCTGTCATTCCAAGTCCTAATCGTGTATCTGTGTTTCCTATAATTTCATCAGATAAGCCATCAGGATAGCGATTTTCAAATTGACCGTAAATTTTGTAAAATTGGAATTAAAGCTATTCCACGACTACGAACAGTACTTATTTTTTTATTAAAATCTGGTATTTGCCCTAAATTGGCAAACTCATCCAAAAAGAAAAATACTTCATTTTCACATTTGCCATCTGGTTTAGAGTCAGCATATCTTACAAGTTTTATAAATAAAAATGTATAAAATAATGATGCAATAAAGTCATTTGAATCATCCATATCTGAGGTAATTATATAATATATACAAGGTTTCTTTCCAGGAAGTGTTAAGTCAATATCTGATTCATTAGTTATTTTTTGTAAGTCCTTATTTTGAAACAATTGTAGTCTCGTACCAAGTCCTGTTATTACTGACGCTTTTATTGTATCTGAACCACTTGCAAATATATTATAACTCATTCTTGCAGGGCTATCAGGTGGCATCTTTTTAAATCTTCTATCAATTTCTCCTATATCACCACTAGATATTTGTTCATACACATTTGTTAATGTATTATTTTCTGAATATGTTTCTAAAAAATAAAATTCAAAGGCCTTTAAAAGATTTTCTTCAGCACGTGGCCAAAATTCATCTCCACCTTTGTTATGCCTTTGTGTATTTGATATTATGACATTTGAACTTGTTTGAACATCTGTAATTGTTTCATTTTCAGCTAGTGGATTCCATCTATCAGAGTGTTTCATATCTTTTAAGTTTAAGACTTTTACTGTATAGCCAATATTCTTAAAATAGCTTGAAGTTTTTCTATAAATTTCACCGTTTTGGATCGGTTACTACTATTGATTTTTTATAAATAGATAGTTCTAGTAAATTTGTTAGTAGAAATCCGAATTGTTTTCATGCTGCCAGAACTACCAAATACACAAATATTTTTATTAAAATAACTATCAAATGGAAGCTTTACAAATTTATTATTGTATTTGCCCAGTATAATACCTGGTTTATCAAATGAAAGTACTTCTGTCATCTCTTTTTCTTGCATCCAATTTGCCGTACCATAAGTTCCGTCATCTTCTTTAAATTTAATGCCTTTATTTTCGTTATTTTGTTTTTTAATAACAAGTAATATGTCTAATATAATAAAAATCGAAATAAGAGCAATTACGACGCAAATAAGCACATATAAAGTTGAACTCAATTCAATTTTTTCTCCAAAACATTTTTCCAATAATTTAAAATAATTATTTATATTTGTGTCAATTACAATATCCAAGAATAAAACAAAAAATAAAAAGATATAAAAGATTATCTTTTTAATCATAAATATTTATTTCCTTTACGATATAATCTTCCAAATCAATTATTGTGTAGTTTGCATTAGGAAGTTCTTTTCTAATATAATATTCGATTTCTCTTGGACAGAAAATATCTATAGTTTTATTTTTGTTTTCTCTTAAAAAGTATTTTACTCTATTTATTTTTTCAGTATCAAGGAAAGAAAATGTTAGGATAAATTTTGTTTTATAATCTGTATAATCACAGAAATTATATCCTGCTAAAAACACTTTATTATTATAATAATTATTTATTATTTTTTGCCAATCAATTCTATGTAGATATTCTAATTTTTCTCTATTTATATCAGAATCTTCAATTAAAAGTACTTGATTATTTCCAAAAGTAAAATCATTTATATTTATTCGATTTAAGTTATTTACAAGAACAATGGTATTTCTATATTTATGTTCTTTTTGTATGTCATATATTACTGATAAAATATATTTATTATCATGTTTACTTGTTATATGGTAGGTTAAATATTCAATTCCTGATATTTCTAGTATTCCGATATATTTTCTTGCTGTAGTTGTAAAAATCTCTTTATCTTTTATAGAAAATGAAGGAGTATATTTTATAGTTTTACTATTATAAAACATTGCAGCTAAATGGCTTATATATTGTAGTCTTGGAAGATATTTTTTATTTCTATTTCGTGTATTATATTGAAAATTATTTTGTTTTACATAGCTTATTCCAACCTCATCTAATACTAAATCATATTTAACCCTTTTTAAATATTTAATTTCTGCTAGGTGGGTTATTCTTTTTTTATAATAAGCTTTAGATTTAAAAAAATATTTTGTATCATTTGTGTTTAAATATTGGAACTTGGCAATAAATTTTAATAAAGTAATTTCCTCATTACCACTTGGAAAATAATTCAAACAATCACCTCCTAGAAAGTATCAATTAATTTTTCAAATTAATTAAACTTTGGTAGCTATGCGATATCTTACGATATCACCTATCTACCTCCACTCAAAAAAATGTCGCATAAGTTTTTTAAAACCGTTGCAACACTTGTATTTAATTAAATTATAATATGTCGTAATTTTTTTTGCCTAAAAACTTAAAATCGCGACATTTCTACATCCTGTAAAAATCAAAATTTTCACTTAAATTTTTGCTATCAAAAACATAAATTTCTGTATGTGGATCATCGGAAAAATATCCTTTCACACAATAAAACATTTTTGTAATATTATCATCTTGAATAACACCTGAAGAAATTAAAGCGTCTGCAACTGGTTTTATATATTTGTTATCTATATCCCAGCCTAAAATGTTATCAAACACTTTTACAAATATACAAACTTCATTATCAAATTGATTAGCATAAGCTTTTGTAATTTCTGTAATATTTAATAAAATTCTTTTGTATGTATGTGTTTTTAGATTTTTAAATGAAGGCATAACTTCTGGAACATATATTTTTAAAGTATCATCTTCAAGTTTTGCTTTGTAATTATCATCTATTGTTTTGATTTTTTCATATTCAAAATTAACATTTTTATTATATATTTTAATTTCATTTAAGATATTGTATCTTGTTTTTTCAAAGTTTCTTAAAAATTTTTCAATTTGTAAATCTGTTAGACTATTACTTTTAAGTATCATGTCTAGATTTTGTTGTAAATCTAATATATTGTTTTGTAGGTTTTCATCTATAATCATAAAAAAGTCCTTTCTTTAGAATATTTAAGGGGCAATATTTTTAAGAAAACACTTTTTACATTTTTATTTTTCGTTTTTTATCTTTTCATCATATGCTGCAAAAATAGTTTGTGTTAGTTCATTTCTAACATTTGAATTTAATGGATGGCAAATATCTCTATAACGATTTTCTTTTGTTCTTCTTGTTGGCATTATAATAAATCTTCCACTTTTTTCAGTTTGTAATAATCTAATGCCTCTAATAATAAAACGTTCATTTAATATAACATTTGCATAAGCAAGTAAAGCTCCTTTTTTTGTAGCTTTAAATATTTTTATATCTGTAATTTCCATAATCAAAATCCTCCTAAAATTTAATATTTGGGGCAAATTTTAAAGGATTTCTAACAATTTATCATTTGTTTATTTCCCAGTTCTAGGAAGTACAGCATCTTTGTGTTCTTCTGGAACATGAACAATAGTAGTCCATTTTGAAGAACTTTCAGCAGTTATACCGAAATACGTTCCTACTGTTCTTGTTTTATTTGTAAATGTTTGGTTGTTCTTTAAAGTATCTAAAGATTTACATTCCATAGTTGGTTTAATATCTTCTTTGAAACCAATATCGACTTTTCCAAAATCAAACATAGTCTCTGTAATATATTCATCTTCAGCTAGTTCTATTTCTGTTGTAAAGTCTAATGTATGGTTTTCAGTTGTTTTAAGATTTTCATATCTTAAAATGTAGTCTTCTGACTTATTTGTTTTGTAATATACAGAATAAGTCAAATCTTGATTCCATGTACCTGTTGACATTGTTTGTAGTCTAACATAATCAGTTGGAATATAATCATACCATTTAAAGTTTTCTAGATATACATTTGATGTGTTTGCTACATTAGAGAACTCATAATTTACCATTTCTCCAGGTTTAATTTCTATTGTTCCTTTTTTATCAACATCAACTTCAATTTCAACTCCATCATTTTCAATAGTTACAGGAACAGTATCATGATTTTTTACTATTTCAAATTTATATGTTTTTTCATTTAGTAAATAGTAAACTGAGCCACTATCTAGTTCCTTTAGGTAATATTTTCCATAAGGTAATAAACCACTTTTGGCAATTCCTGATTTATTTGTTATAATTGTGCTAATTTGCTTATCGTTTTCATTGAAAATTCCAAATTTTGCACCCTCTAATTTTTCTTTAGTTTTGCTATCAACTTTTGTTATTTCTACATAACCTTTGATTTTTTCGTTTTCAAATTTAATTGATGTTATTTCATCTTCTTTTAATTCAACTGTTTGTGGTTTTTCTGTAAGTACATATTCCTTTTTAGTTTCGCGTTCTATAACTGTATATTTTTCATCTATGCAAGGCAATTCCTTTGTTATAGCCTCACCTTTTTCATTGGTTTTTATAGTATCTACTACTTTCCCTTTGCTATCTAGAACATCAAAAGTAACACCTTCTAATAGTACTTCGTTGTTATCTTTGTCGACTTTAATTACTCTTAATTGTCCTTTACGTTTTTCGTTTTCAAATGTTAATGTTTTTATTTCGTCTTGTGTTAATGTAACTTTTTCAATCTTATCTGTAAGCTTGTAAGCTTTTTGAGTTTCACTTTCATAAATTGTATAGTTTGATGTTATTGGAAGTTCTTTTGTAACAGCCTCACCGTTTTTGTCTGTAATAATTGTATCTACAACATTTCCTTTATCATCTTTTACAATGAATTTTACTCCTTCAATTTTAACTTCTTTATTGTCTTGGTCTACTTTTATTACTTTGATTTTTCCTGTTTTTACTTTATTTTCAAAGATTACTGTTTTAATTTGATTTTCTTCAAGTTTAACTGTTTCAGGCTTATCATTTAAAACATAATCCTTTTGTGTTTCAAGTTCGACTAATTTTAATGAATCAAAATCTCTTAAAGCGTATTCTTTTGTAATAGCTTCACCATTTTTGTCTGTTACAATTGTTTCTAAAAGATTATTGTTTTTATCATATACGCCAAATTTAACTCCTTCAAGTTTATGTTCTTTATTATCTTTATCAACTTTTATAACCTTAATTTGTCCTGATTTTAATTTATTTCCTATTGTAACGACTTTATCAGTATCACCTTCAATTTTAATATCAATTGGATCAGCTAGGTTGTACCATTTGTTTGTACTTTTTTCAATTACTGAATAATCTGCTACACGAAGGCCTTTAATATAAATTTCTCCATTTACATTTGTATGATATGTTCCAACAACTTTATTTAATTCTTTACTATATAAGTCAAACTCAACATCTCCAATTCCAATTTTATTGTTATCCATATCTACCTTATATATTTTTAAATTACCTGTTTTTTTGTCATTATCAATACTTTTAACAACATTTTCAGCATAACTTAAGTTAATTTCTTTTTCCTTTGTATCTAATATATAATCTTTATCTGTTTTTATTTCTTTTGCAATTACTTTTCCAGGTTTTAAATTAGAAATAGTAATTTCTCCATTTTTATCTGTTGTGAAGTTACCAATATTTTCTCCATCAGCATATTTGAAATTAAATTCTACTCCAGATATTTTATATTTTGTAAGTGAGTCTTGTTTAATTACTTTTATACTTGATTTATAGGCATTTACATTAAATTTCGCAATACCACTTTCATCTGATAAAGGATCAAATGTTAAGGCATAATCTTGTAAAGAGCTTGATGGAGCATTACCATAAAAGATTGGATATGTTTCGCACTTTGCTCTAACAGCAACAGTACCTTCAAGATTTCCCGTTATAGTATTTTTAGGTATTTGAACTTTAAAATGTTCATTTCCATTAAATGTTGATTGTTCATTATTATTTGTATTTACTATTTTAGAACCACTAGGCAACCCATTTGTTGCTGTAACTGTATAACTACCAATATTAACCAAGCTAGATACACTAAATTCTTGATAACAATAGTTATCATCAAAAATTAAGTCATTTATTTTTTTTACTGAAACATTAGCATTTGCCGGAGTTCTTGTTCCATTTTTTCCTTCATTTACTAGGTTAATTATTGCATTTTTTATAGCTGTTCCTCTAGCATCTCCACCTTTGTACCTTGTTTCAGGATTAAATCCATAAATTATACAATAGATAGCCTGTTTTGTTGCAACAAAAGCATCTTGGTCAGTACTACATCCAAGCTGACCAGCAGTTCTGTATGGAAAACCTGCAGTAATTGTCCTCCAAACTTGTACATTGTCTAATAAGTCAGAGATATTTACTGTGTAATTTCCGTTTTCGCCGACACCCTTTCTATCAGCTTGCATACAATATGCATAATGTAATTCGCCATTGTAGTAATAACCAGCCATTGTAGTTATAATATAAGACCAGGCATTTTGTTTTGTATCCCAAAATTGTAAGTGATAACCACAATCACCTAAATCAACTATATCTGCATTACTTATTTGTGCTGCAGAAACTATTCCTGCAAAGGAATTTAATAAATAAACTATTAGTAAAATAGCATAAATAATTTTCTTTTTTTGTTTTACCATATTTTTTTACCTCCTAAAAAAAAGAACACCTTGTTAAAAAGTGTTCTATAATATTAAATTTTAAATATTTAAAGTATAAAGCATTCATTCCACATAAGTTGTCCGTTCTTATAATAATCACGAGCATAAATTCTAATTGTTCCAAAAGAGTTAGCAACTGCATTTTTTACTCTAGTCTCAGTAAAAGTAAATCCTGTTGTCTTGCTTACGATAGAACTATCAACTACTATATTGAATCCAAATTCTGTCATCATACTAGAAGGATTTGAATTTATTATATTTTGTATTTGATTAATTAATGATTGATTTACTCTAAATTCTTCTGTAGGTTTGCTAGGTGTACTATCAGTTGTTGGTTTTGGTTCTGGAGTAGGATTACTTGGATTAGGAACACTTGGAGTAGGCACGACAGGATCCGTATTTTGAGTAGTTTGTGTTACATTTTCCTGTTTATTTTCTGTTTTATTTTGTGTCTTTATTTCTTCTTTTTTAGTAACCTCTTTTGGGACACTTTTTGGTGCTATCTGATTACTTGTATCTTTTGTAATCACTTGCTTTGGCATACTTTGAGCTTCGGATTTTGCGACATTTTCTTGTTCAATAGTTTCAGTTATTTCAGTGTCTTGTTTTTCAGCAACTTCAATTTCTGTTTCTTTAGGCATTTCTAAAGATTCATTTAATTTATCTTGTTTGTTTGGCTCAAATTCTTGCTCTTCAATTTTTGATAAAGAATCGTTATTACTATTTGAATTAGATTCTTTATTTTTCCTTAAAAATAGTATTGTCAAATTTACTAAAACAATTATAACTAAAATAACAATTATACCTATTAATATTTTTTTATTTTTCATAAATATCACCCTTTCTATTTTTTTGTTATTATTTAGAATATCATGTTTAAAAATAAAAAGGAATGGTCATTAAAAAAAATTTTTTTAGTCTACATCCGTTGCTATTGCTTGGACACAAAGTCTTTTGGAAGGAACATTTTTTACACAAGTTATTAAAGTTAGTTTATCTTCTTGTGTATTTTCCAAAACAGACATATCAGTTTCTTCTATTTGTCTTACATCACATACACTATAAATTCCAGTACCTAAAACACTTGTGTATTTTATAGTATCGCCTTTTTCTAATGTATATAGATTTTCCCAAATACCAGAATAGTTATGTCCTGCTAAACACACATTGCCATTTAATATAGGGCTACTTGTAAAATGTCCTATACCCTTGTCTAAAACATCCAGTGTGGTTCCTTCATAAATTAAGCCTTGATAATTAATTTTTTCAATTTCTATAACTCCTAAAATATTGTCGCCATCAATTTTTATGTATAGGTCATTTAAACTAGAATTATTTTCAAGGTTTTCCTGAATTTTATCATCTGACGTTTGAGAATATACAAAGTCTATTTGTTGCTGTTTTTTATATTCTTTAAAAAATGATGTAAGTAGCATTACTAGTATAGTGATGAATACTATAAATATTAATATTATAGAAACTATAAAAATTTTTTTTGAATGTTTTCTCATAAAAAAATCCTCCTTTCACTTAAATTTGTTAATTACCACATTTTACATTGGCATCACCGCCCTTCAATTAAGATAAAATAAAAGAACTAGAAAGTTAATTTGTTTCCAGTTCTAATAAATCTTTTATATAATTTGAAATTTTAGAAAATGGTGCAGGAGATTTTATACAATTTATGATGTCATCTGTACTAAATGGATCAAAAATTAAATCATAAATCCCTAGTGTTAAAGCATCTTTTAACTCTTTTACATTCTCATCTTCTAAAAGTAAAATAACTTGAATATTTTTACTTCGTACTTTATACATAAAGTCTTTAAAGTTATATTTATTTGGTTGTATTGTTGCAATTAAGACTGTGGCTTCGTTTTCTTCCAGTATATAATCTGGGTAATAAACAACTCTGCTATTATCTATTTTTTTACTTAATTCTAAGTCTAGTTGCTCGTTATCTGTGAATATTAGTATCATTTTTAATTACCTCCTATATCAAAGTATTCTTCTGGGTTTGTATATTCACCATTTATTCTAATTTCAAAATGTGCGTGAGGACCTGTTGAATAACCAGTTGAACCAACTTTCAATACTGGTGTGCCTTGTTTTACCTTATCATTTTGTTTTACAAGTATTTCAGATCCATGCGCATATAAAGTCTGAACTCCATTTTCGTGATTGATTAGAACCATATTACCATATGCTGTATTGTAATATGCTTGTTCTACCACTCCATCAGCCATAGCCACAAAATTTGCACCTGTTGGAGCACTTATATCTGTTCCAGTATGTAATTTATATTGACCGTGTTATTGGATGTACTCTCATTCCATAGTGAGAAGTAATAGTTGTATATCCAGGTATTGGCCATGTAAACATATTCTTTGAAATTGGACTATTTGTATCAGTAATTGCAGGATTATCATTGTTATAATCAACAGAAAAATCTTGTGCTAATTCTGAAATATCTTTTATTTCAGTTTCAACTTGTTGTTCACTAATATATAAATCTTCTCTCATATATTTCTTAAGTCTTTCTTGGTCATATTCAGTCATTCCATATGAATTAAATAGACCTGCAAAAAAATCTATAATAGTTGATAGAATAAATAGTATAGCAAATGCAAATATAATAA
The DNA here is from genome assembly GCA_017404025.1 of Clostridia bacterium. Taxonomy (GTDB): domain Bacteria; phylum Bacillota; class Clostridia; order TANB77; family CAG-508; genus CAG-269. Next base: position 8,110 of record JAFRDD010000003.1, on the reverse strand, counting down.
ATGGTATAAATGGTGTTATTGCTGTTACAACTGTTTTTTTGACAATATGTAAAAACTGATTTTTCTTTTTTCTACTCATTATCAGCACCTTCTTGCAAATTAGAATTTGTTATATGTTCGGCTGTTTGTGCATTATTTCGATTTCTATTATTGTTAGCATAAGGATTTTTTATAAATTGATTATCTCCTGCCATCGTCGCACCTATACCAAGATATGCACCACCAACTTTGGCAGTTGTTTTTAAAGCTGTTCCTACTTTACTACTAATATTTGAATGTTGACTTGAATTTGAATTGTTTGAAATATTTGATTTTTCATTTATTACATTTCTAATAGGATTTGTATTTCCGTTATAGTCCTTTTCAGGAGATAAATTCATAGTTGGATTTATAACATTCTTAACCCTACTAAAGAAACCACTTCCATTTGAATTAGTGTCATTTGAATTGCTACTTCCATAATTGCTAGTTGCAGGTGTTTTAAATTGTTGTGCAATAGCAGATAACCCATAGCCAATGGTTGCACCTAAGCCAATTCCACGACTTGTAACTTGTTCATTATCAAGCCCAGCGATTCTTGAAGTTAGATTTTGTAAACAATTTTGTAATGTATCTGCTAAAGGCAAAATCATCATAGCCCATATAATTGCAATAGCCCATCCACCTGTACTTGGTAAAAATGCCATATAAACCATAAATAAAAAGCAGTATATAAACTGCATAAATATATTTATAAATATTTGACCAGCCCATATTGCTACTGCTGTTGTATTTCTGTTTATTATCCATAGTCCTGCAGCAACAGGTGTAAATATTGTAAATATAATAATTGTAAATTGTCTAACAATAAACTTAATATTTATTTTGATATACAAATAAACAAATAAAGCTATTACTAAAGCTGTTGCAATAGGGTTTCCAGTTAATATTGAACTTATCATATTTTCACCTAGACTATTCTCTAATGAGCCTTGAGCGGAGCCAACTAACATATTTACTAAGCTATTGTTTAGATATATTAATACTCGAATAAATAAAGGAGCCAGTGCTATTGCTAATGTTCCAAAACCCAATCGCATAAAACTATCTTTTACATCATTTCGCCTTGCTGGATTTACTCCTGCAGATAACATTTTAAATGCAAGAATTATAACAGCGATAAATATCAATATTCCAGCAATTATTGCAAATACAGAATACCATTGCATTGTTTTATTCCACAATTCTTGAGAAAAAGGGGATAATGATTCGTCAGAAATACCTTTATTAAAAATTAATTGATCATAGTTTTTGAAACCAACATTTGTAATATCGCTTGAACAGAAATCAAAAACTGCCTGCGCAATTCCAGCAATACATTCAGCAATAATACGCTCAAAAAATGAACCACCTTCTTTTTTAACTTGATTTTTGAATTTATCTCTATTCATAAACATTTCAATTACTTTGCCAGCCTTTTCTTTGGCCTCTTCATAACCTTTTGCAAATTCTTCTTTTTCTTTATCTCTTAGTGAAAAATATTCTTCCATAGTTATTTCATTTTTTAAAATTCTTTCAGTATATTTATTGCCAGTTGGTGAAGTATAGTCTATTTGTATATTATCTGCTCCATAAGAAATATTACATATAAGCATAAAAATAACAGTCAATATTAAGACTGCTTTCATAATTTTTTTAATTATTCTATTCAATATGATGCACCTCCTAAGTAAATACATAGTCTTTTTCAAAGTCTGTAACAATAAATTGAATAGCTGTTACACTATTATTTAAGCTAAGTACACATGAACCTGGACTTGTATTTGTTAAAAATGATTTTGTTCCGTTCTGCTAAATTAAAGAATTTTATTACATCATCAACAGAGCCAGGCGATTGTTTAAATAAATATTTGGTTGAGCAAATATTTATTATTGCTTTTCCGTTCATCACTACCGAAGGAACTCATCTATAAATTGACTCCCTATGTACAGTGGGGTATTGAATTTTCTACCTCTACGAGCGACATTTACTAAAAAGTCAGCCGATTCTTTATATTTCAGGAAAAGCCACGCTTCATCACATACAATTATTTTCTTTTTATTTCTATTTTTTAGGATAAACTTTTGCCAACCCCAAGAAAGAACAACAAAAGATGCATATAATTTTGTAAATTCATCCTTAATCTCACTCATATCAAAACATATAATTTCTGTGTCAGAATTTATAATACTTTCACAATCAAAAAGTCCTAAAGAATTACCTTTCAGAAATGGTTGTAAAATTTTTGCAAGTGTTGTGCAATTACCATTTTCATTTAACTTATTATAAAAATCTGAGAGTGTAGGCATTTTCTTTTTTATTTTTCCGATAACATATTTTCCATTATCAAGTTTTCCACCTTTTTTAAGAAAAAGTGAATTTACATCTGTGGTAATGCCGTTTTTCTGCATATAATTGTTTAACTACAACTTCTATTTCAGCATATTCTTCGGCATCGATTTCCCTTGCCTGTTTATTCCTACAAATCGTGGAAATCAAAGACCTTATTTCAGCAACTTTGTCATCTATATTTAGATACTGTTTATTTCCTTTAAAGTCAGGCTCCAAATCAAACGGATTTAGCCCAGCACTTTCACCTTGTGAGATTTTTATTACATTTCCACCCAGCATTTTTGTAAGGTTTGTGTATTCTCCTTCAATATCTATAAAAAATGCTCCACAGCCAGTAGTTGCAATGTTTCTTGCTGCTAATAGTTTTAATGCTACTGATTTTCCACCACCACTTGTACCACAAATAAATACATGTGGGTTAGGTAATTGGGGTGGACCAATAAATGTATCAATATATACTGGTGCATTTGTAAAAGCATTTCTTCCTATAAAAATGCCGGTATTATGAGATAAATTAGGGTTAGATATAGGAATTAATGTTGCAATTCCACCTGTAATCATGTTTCTTTCATAATTTGGTATGGGGAGTTCACCAATTGGAAGTAGTGTTTTAAGACCTTCTACTTGTCTAAATGATAGTGTTCTTATCATTGTACCTTTTTTTATAAACTCATTTTCTAATAGTTTTGTTTTTTCGTTTAATTCTTCTAGTGTTTCAGCATTTAGTGATACAAATATTGTTGCAAAATATAATTTATCATTATTGGTCTGTATTAGTTTTCTTAGGTATTTCAAATCGTGTAATTGTGTTTCAAGTTCAGGTAGGTGTAGTATATTTCCTTGTCTTTCATAAGTTTGGTATTCAGCAGAACTTTGAGCATATTTTTTTGATAATTGATTGACAATTGTCCTTGCAGGTGCCGGTTCTACCTTAACAGAAATATTTATATTTCCTAGCTTAAATAAATTATCAAGCCAGCCAATCCAAGTATCCTCAGGGAATATTGTCATAACGAATATTCTAGAAAACTTGTTATAACCTAAAATTAAGTAATCTCGTTTTTCCTGCAATTCATCTGGCATTACCAAGTCTAGCACATTAGGTACATTATTGAAAATATCAATTTCATTATTATTTATTTTATTGTTTTTCTTTTGTTTCTGCTTCTGTGTTTTCTTCTTTGGTATCTTCTTGTTCTTTGCCAACATATAGCTTTTCACCACCTTTTTTTAACATACTTATTGCTAATGCAGAGTTTTTGTTTAGTTCTCTATAAATCAAATCATACAAAGAATCTTCATTTAAAACCTCACATTCTACTTTTGCATTTGCAATATTTGCCTTAAATGTTGATATATAGCCATTTAATTCTTGTTCTGCATTTTCATATAGTCCGTCATATGAAACTATTGCATAATTTTTAACAACAGAAATAGATCTATTTTCCATTAAGCATTGCAGATATTTAATTAGATGTTTTTTATAGTCTTGTACTTTAGGATTTCTTGTTTTATTTGATTTCATTAAGTCTATTATTTTAGTAGTATCAATAAACTCTGTTGTACTAAAAAATTGAATTGGATAGGTTATTGCTTTTGCTGTTTTCATTAAACTATTTTCTATTGATGTTTGCTCATTTTCAGAAAGCATGTTAAAATCAATATTTCCTAGACTTAATACTTTTGAATATCTATTACCTAGACATATAATATCGTCTTTTATTTTTATATCTAGAATATCTGATAGTTGTTTATTACTTTTCTTTTTGTTTTTATCTTTGGTATGGGGTATAGTGCTAAAAATCTTTTTCTGTTGTTTTTTCTTTTTGTTTAAATAAATTGCTGTACTTACAACCATTAATATGCTTAAAACTAAAAATAAAATCATTATAACCATCAATTACACCTCCTAGAATACACATATACCTTTTTACGAAATAAGTATTTAATGGCGAAAAAAAAGAACTTATCAAAGTTCTGCTCACCAATTTTTAAAAAGCAACATAGTACAAAGAAAGTTGATATTGTACTTACTAGCAATAATTTAATTATAAGTGGTAATCCTGTTGGAAATAATGCTAAAGGAACGGTTGCTAACAATAAGTAACTTACTTGTCGTAAACTAAGATAACCACCAAAGATTTTTTCTTCTCTTTTCATATCATAGGGAACTTTAAATACTTGCATAATTATCACCCCTAACTATTTATAAGACTTCCGGTACTGTTTGTAGAAATATTAATAATAATTCCAGCAATTATAAGTGAAGCTCCTAAAATAACTCCACCACCGCAAATCCAAGCAAGACTTCCAATACTTTCAGCTCTTTTTTGAGGGTTATTTGCATTTGCAATCATTTTTATTGCTGCAATTACTATACTTGCAAAGATTAAAACTCCACCAAGTGGCATTGCTATTGATGTTATAACTCTTTTTATATTATCAGTTGCAGTTGTTACTTCTGCTGTTCCAATTCCTTCAGCAGCAAAACTTGAATTTGCAGTTATTGCAATTACAGATATAGATGTTCCAATAGCAGATATTTTTTTAATTAGTTTTAAATTTCTTATTTTTTTCATAAATAATCAACTCCTTATAAATTTTTTATTACATCATATTTTTAAATTGCACCAGAAAATAGGGAAGGGCTAAAAATAAAGCGAGACCTATTAAAAGACTAGGTGCTACAATTAAAAATTTTGATTTTATCTTTTGTGATTTAATCAAGCATCCAATTGCTAGGATAATTAAAGATAAAAACAGCAATATAGTGAGTATTATTACTATTACCTTAAATCCTACTAAAAAGATGTTAGATAGTATATTTTCAAAATTATCTAAATTTTCTATCATATAACCAACTCCTTAAACATTGCCATTTGTATATTTATTGATAATTGATTTTTTACAATAAGCAATTAAATCGTCAGGAGAATAATCTTTTGCTAATAAATATAAATTTAAAATTGTCTGTCGATCAACATTGTTTAAAATATAATTAAATGGACTTATAAAAATGTCATATAAAATATAAATAATATTTTTAATCATTTGAGTTTTATCTTCTTGCATAATAGATAACATTTCTTTGGTATATAAAAATTCCAACTGATTTAATATTTTATAAAAATCAATTGGAACCTGATTGCTTTTTTCTATTATTAAATTAAAAATAAAATCAATGTTATTATATTTTATATTATTATACTGTACTTTTTTATACATAGGGTATGTATCTATTAATACATAGGGGTATGTATTTTTTTGTACATAGGGTGTATCTTTTATATAAATTTTTCGTTCTGTTATTTGATTTTTACTATTTTTTATTAATTCTATCATCAAAAAACCTAACTTTTCTAAATGTGAAATCCATTGAGATACTGTATGAATTGTTACATTATATAAATCAGCAAAATACCTATTTTTTGCATAACAAAATCCATTTTTATTAGCGAGTGCTGTTATTTCTCCATAGAGGAGTTTTTCAGCAGGTTTTAAATCTTTATTATATCTAATTGTTGCAGGTATAATAGCATAGTAACTAACTTGATTTTCTTCATTCATGCTTATCACCATCATAATTGTATTCATCCTCAATTTTTCCCATTAGAATACAAGCATATAGAAATAAACTAACACAAGCTCCAATAATTAAACCAACTATGAATTGAATCATTATCATCATCTCCAATCTAAAAAAATAGCACTAATATAATTAGCACTATTTTATAATTTTATATTAAGAAAATTTAATAAAAAATTAATATTTTATTCCCCCAGAAATTTCCCCTAAAATACAATTTTTAATACTTTAAATTAACGTCTATTAATTTATTTTAATTCATAATAAATTTTTATTTTTCCCTTAAAACCATTGAAAAACAAGTAAAAAAATGGTATAATCAGCTAAAATTAAGTGTTTTATAAAATCAAGAAATTAAGTTATAGAGCCGACTTGTAATGCGGGGGTCCTCAGTTCGAATCTGAGAAGTGGCTCCATATAAGGTCAGTAGTTTTGCAATATGCTTAATTACTGGCTTTTTTAATAATTTTTTATAGGAGGAAATATATGCCAAAAGTTGCTATAGTTACAGGAGCATCAAGAGGAATAGGAAGAGAGATAGCAAAAAATTTAGCAGTAAAAGGAATTAAAGTTATTGCTAATTACAATAAATCTGAAGAAAATGCAAAAAAATTAAAAGAAACATTGAAAAATGAAGGGATTGAGATAGACATATTTAAAGCAGATGTTTCTAGAAGAGAAGAATGTAAAGAGTTAGTTAAATATACATTAAAAAAATATAATAATATTGATATACTTATTAATAATGCCGGAATATCAGAATATAAATTGTTTACAGAAGAATCAGATGAAGATTGGAATAGAGTAATCAATACAAATTTATATTCAGCATTTGTGATGTCTCAAGAAGTAATACCTAATATGATTCATAATAAATCAGGCTGCATTATAAATATTTCGTCAATATGGGGGCAAGTAGGGGCTTCTTTAGAAGTTATTTATTCAGTTTCAAAAGCAGGAATGAATGGACTAACTAAAGCATTAGCTAAGGAATTAGGACCTTCGAATATTAGGGTAAATTCAATAGCTCCAGGTATTATCGATACAGATATGAATAAACATATTTCTGAAATAGAATTAAAAGAATTAGAAAAAGATATTCCATTAGAAAAAATAGGATTACCTGAAGATATTTCAAGATGTGTGAATTGGTTAGTTGATGATATGTATACTACAGGTCAAATTATAGGTATTAATGGAGGATGGGAATAGGTTGCAAATTTTTATTTAAAATTAAGTGAATTTTCAAAAAGGACCGTCCCTAATGAAAAATTCTAATAAAAAAATTGAGCAAATGCTCAATTTTTTTTAATTTATTTCATTTCCATTTAATTTTCTTTTATAATTTCCAGATATAATTCGTGGAAGATAAGTTATTATTTTATATACAGCTAAACGAATTTTTTTGCTCCATAAATAAGATTTTCTTAATTTGTGAGCAGAACCTAAAGAAACAGGTTCATCTTCTAATACTATTAATTCTGTAGAAACTTTTTCTAATGGAAAGATATAATTAGAACCTTCATTATTGTCCCAATCATTATTTCCATTTTTAAAACAGAAATTAAAAGTTTCACCTTCTAAAAGTTGAACTTCTGCTTGATATCCTAACTCTGTTTTTTCCATTACTATATCATTAATATTATCCCAATTTGTTCCAAAACCATAATGTATACTTACATGTTCAGAACCATCTTGAAAAAACTTACCAGTGTAAGATATTTTTACTTTAGCATTTTCAACTAATTTATCTGTATTAAAAAAAATATTTCTTATCAATTCCATTATAAATCTCCTTAATTTATCTTTTGCTTCATTAATTATAATATTAAATTTTACAATGTTCAAGTATTTTTTTGAAAAAAATAAAAAAAAATGTATAAATTTAAAATATAATAAATTGATTTACATAAATTGACTTTGCTGCAGAAATTTGTTACAATATAATAAGTGAATATTGAATAATAGAGATTATCATTGTGGAATTAAAAGAAAAAACAAATTTTTAATAGTTTAGATAATTGCGAAACTAAATTATAAAAATGAAGTAACATAAAATTAATAAATAAATATAGTTTAGGGTTAGTAAGAAAAGAAAAATAAACACAGAAAATAACCTATTAGAAATTGGCAATAATTTCCAGTAGGATTAT
>JAFRDD010000046.1 GCA_017404025.1 Clostridia bacterium | reverse complement strand
TTAAAAACCTTCGAAATAACGAATAATTTTGAATAAAACGTATAATCTATCCACTAAATATAGAACTAGGCCCAGATTGGCTAAAAAGTGGCAAAGAATTGAAATTTCATTAATATACAGATAAGGTTAATTTATAGTATTGTTAATTAAATATATTTTAAACAAGTCTTTTTTTAAATTAATATATATTTATTAATAAAAAATATTTACTTTATGAATTATATTATATATGGTTTTATTCTAGGAATAATTGGACTAATATTAGGAAGATGCTTAAATATATCTTTACAGTCACCGAAAAAGCAACAGGAAAGCAAACAACAGGAACAAAAGAAGAACTGATGGCAATATATGGTTTTCAGAATTCAACACCATTCTATAATAAGAAACTATATACTATCACAAAGGAAGTAGTAGATACACCAACCTATGTTATCACAGAGAAGAAAACAGGGATAACACACAGTGGTTTTACATTCGCAGAAGTGGCAAAGAAGTTTGGTGTTCCAAAGTCATTCTTTGATAAGAAGTCAATTCACTTTAATGAGTATGAGTATCAAGGACGGAAAGAGTTGCCAAAAAGGGAGTACAGTAAGTACAGCAAGGAAAAGAACGGAAAGAATCTGGAATACAAGAATTGGTTTGTTCAGCAGTTCCCATTCAGCAAGAATGTTCTGACGATAACCAACATAAAATACAAGTACAACAAATGTCTGGATTCAGAGGGACTGAAAGATAAAATCTGTAGGTTGCTTGACAAGGAGTACAAGAAAAGATATTTAATTATAGTAACAGCAGGTGAATATTTGCAGTACACCGTTAACCAACACCACTTTAGTATTGAGTTGCAGGTGAAGTTCGATGGGATTGACAGTAAGGAGAATTTAAGTAAGATTGCACCAATACTGGATGAGATAGATAAAATAACAGAAAAATATATAGACAAAGAAGATGAACAGATTGAAGAAGATATTGTTGGGGATGATGATGATATTGAGTACTATACTGATGATAGAACAGGCGACCAGCTGTTCCGTTTTAAAACCGATTCCAGTAAGAGATAGTACGGTTATCAACTATCATTTTATAGACAGTATAAACTGGATTGATTCTACGGTACTTGTACCGATATACAAAGAGTACTACAGGGATTATACCGATATGTTAGATACGCTTAATCTGGAAACAAGTCTTGCAGCAGCAAAGGCATATCTTGATACAACCAACAAGAAACTTGCAGGTGAGATAAAGAATAAAGACACATCAATACCATATCAGATAAAATGGAAAGAGAAAATAGTATATAGGGATAGTTTGGTATATAAGGAAAAAGAAATACCTGTTCCTTATGAAATGCCTGTTAAATTCGTTCCAAAGTTCTATAAGTTCTGTCTGATTTGGTTCATAGTATCAGTTCTTGGCCTTGCAGCTTTCATTTACATCAAATTTTTCTTATAAAATACTTGAAATTGTTTAGCCGTTTTTGTATATTTGTAATGTAAATAATAAGAATAGTAAGAAAACACTATTTTTATCATACTTACATAACTATTTATTCATTTTTTATATTTTTATTTTCTTATTTAATTATTTAAATAGTTGTTAATTCAGCCAATCACCATCTGTATTTTCCTCTTTTTGCCACAGGTGGTGATTTTCTTTTGTCCAGCTTTGCATAATTAATTTTTTTTATATACTTTTGTGAAAAAATAGGAAATGATAACAATAAAACTACTTGATGAAGGGTATAAAGGGATAGTTGATACTACACAGATGGAAAAACTACAGAAGAAAATAAGTAGGTTTGAAAGAAGTGGTAAGTTAACCTTTATGCAGTTTATACCGTTACCACATCTTGATTACACATTAATGGATTGCGAGTGCAGGGAAGAAGATTTGGCAAAGTATTTGGAACTTTTAGGCATCAAGAAGTGGGAGAAATGGGAAAAACCAGAAAACGAAAAAGATGAATTTGAATCATTCCTAGATAGAAACTTTAACAACTAAATAATAAGTACTATGATTAAATCAAGAGATTTGGCTGCTATTAAAGCAGGTGAAATGTCAGTTGACACTTTGTTGGAAAAGTACCCTGTTAAGACAGTGGTTAGTGACTTAATCGAAATTGTAGCAAACAAGGAAACTTGCTGTGCAGTTGCTGAACCTGTCAAACCTATCAGTGTTACCCAAGAAGAATACGATAAGATTCTTGGAATGTTCAGGGTGAAAGGATTCACTGCTGACGGACAAGTATCACACAGAGGTAGAAAACCCAAGAAAGCAGAAAACTAGATTTATTTAGTGACTTGTTTCCTTAAGTGCTTCATTTATTGGTGTTGTTCGAGTCTCGTCCGCACCGCCAAAATAAGTCAAACCCATTCAGAAGCACTTCTGAGTGGGTTTTTTCTTTGGAAACTAGGCATTTTTGTGAACAAGTCTGCGACCTATAAAAATCAAGTCACAGAAATGAAGCGAAATACCTATAACATAACGTTTTACTGCCGTAACAGCAAGTCAAACAAGCAGGGACTATCCCCTATCGAATTATCCATAGTATTGAACGGAAAAAGGGTATTTATCCAATTACCCAGAAAAGAATACCCATCTGTATTCAAGAAATCCGTTGAATCCAAACGTAATAACCCTATCAGGGAGTACTTGGATGAGGTTAGAAACCAATTCAACCAAATCCAACTAGATATGATGCGTAACGGTGAAGCACTGTCTGCTGAATCACTGAAATCATACTACAGAACAGGTGGCTTCAAAGAGTTCACTATCGAAGATGGATTTAAGGAATATCTGGAACTACTATCTAAAAGGGTTGATGTAGATTTGTCTTACAGTGGGTATAAGAAGTATCAAAATGCTTTTGACTGCTTCCTTAAGTTTGTTGATAGAACAAAACCGTTCACTTCCATTACCCCTGCTGTGGTGGAATCCTTCTTGGTGGATTGTAACACAAAGTATGAAGCATCTACAGTGTGTGGTATTATGACAAAGATTAAAACAGCCGTCCAATACCAAAAGGATAATAACAGAATTCAGATTAACCCATTTATTAACGTTAAATATAGTAGAGGTACAAAAGATATAGAATATCTTACCGAAGAAGAAATAGAAAGGTTAAATACCCTTGAAATAGACAATAAAAGTCTGTCTGATGTAAGGGATGCTTTTATACTCCAATCTGCAACAGGATTGGCCTATATTGATTTATATAACTTGAAGAAGGAAGATATTAAGATTGATGATGATGGTACACACTATATTGTCAAGAACAGGCATAAGACAGGAACACAGTTTACAACAGTGGTATTACCAAATGGCGTTGAGGTCTTGAAGAAGCATAATTACAATCTTCATATCATAACCAATCAGAAATATAACTATTTCCTGAAAGCACTGCAAAAAATGGCAAATATCGAAACTAAATTAACTACACACCTTGCCAGAAAAACATTTGCAACTATGCTATTGAACAGGGGTGTTAGATTGGAAACAGTCAGTAAAGCCTGCGGTCATTCAAGTGTTAAGATAACCCAAGCAGCCTACGGTAAACTACTGAACAAAACAGTTATTAATGAAATTAAGGCTGTTATCTAAAATAAATAATCTTTTTCTGTAACCAGTCACCAAAAGTGGCTGGTTTTTTTTATTCCCTTGACTTTTTTCAAATTATCCATATATTTATTAATATAAGATAATAAAAAAGAATAAAGATGAATAATTTTAATTGTGATAGACAGGTAAAAGATAAAGCAATAGAATACTTTAAATCAGTTGGAATAAATAAAGGTTTTGACTTCCAATTAGACAACAACAATAATAACAATAAGTATGCCAGAGCAGATATAAAATTTAACTATATAAAGAATAATAAATCCTTCCCATACGAAATAGAAATAAAGGAAAGAACAGCATCTACAATAAATTCTTATCCAGATATAATGTTTGAGGAAGAAAAATTGGATTATCTGCTTGAACAAAATAAAAAAGGCATACATACATATTTCCTGAATGTGTTTAAAAACGGTGAAGCCATTCTGTACACTGTAGATGATAAACTAAAATATCAGACAGGCATCAGCCATCAATATAAATACACAGAAAAGAAATGTGATACTAAAATAAATATACCTAAAATCTTCCTAAAAATAGAAGATGGAAAAAGAATCAAAATATAATCCAGTCCAATATATAGCAATTAATAAAATAGTAGAAGGTTTGATTAAAGATTATATGGTGGAAACAGAATATAAAGATGACCTGACACAGGAAGTCTATCTTATACTCTTAACCCATAATCAGAAAATGCTTCAAAAAATAATCGAAAAAAACCAAATAAGATTCTATATAGCAAGAATAATAAGAAACCAGTATTTCAGTAATACATCAGCCTTCTATAGAAAATATAAAAAACCAAAATTGAATAAAGAAACCCTTAAACCTATACTGGATATGGAAGAAGGAAATGATGATGATAATAACTATGACTAAAGTACAATTTAATATAACCCCTTCTGAAATTAGAGAAATATTTAAAGAATATGAATTTGATACATCAGATATATTGCAATATGATGATGAAACAAAAAAAATACTTGATTCATACGATACAAACCTAACACAAGCAGAAAAAATAATACTTCAACTATATGCTGAAACACAATCACAGAGGAAAACAGCAAGTATTTTAAACGTTTCTCGGACTACAATAGTAAAAGAACTAAATAATATAAGACAAAAAATATTGAATAATGAAAATATTAATTAATCTGCTTGTCATATCCCTTATTATAGTTTTTATTATAGATACAACAGATTTTGTTGATACTATTAAACAAAAAGTATGGAAATTCGCTTTTTCTGATAAAAAACCATATAAGGAATTTTCCTGCAAACCATTCGACTGTAGTTTGTGTATGACTTGGTGGACTGGCTTAATCTACTTGCTAATAATACATAAATTCACAATCCTGTATGTCGGATATATAGCACTGCTTGCCTTATTAACCCCTGTCTTTAACTCTATTTTAATTTTAATTAAAGATGTTTTCGCCTACCTCTTGAATAAAATATACAAAGTAATTGATAATCAATAAGTTAAGAATTAAATGGATTATTAGGGGAATTATGGGATTAATTTTATAAATAAAATTTGAAAGGACAGAATAATAATCTAAAGATATTTATTTAAAAAGAAAATTATTATGACAAAAGAAATTTATGAAGAATTAAAAGAATATGAACAGCCATTAGGAAATGCATATAAAGCAAACTATGTCAGGATGTTAAATAATTCTGTTGCTGGAAATCTGGCAAGAATATATGAAGAATTATACAACCAGAAATCCAGAATCTTAAATGGTTGTGGCCACTGTGTTTTAACTGACTTGAAACGTATGGGAAAAGATTTTTTTGAGTTTCAGGAAGCATTGGAGAAAGCAACACAGACAGTGAATGAATTGAATGAAGTTATGTCACAGGTTGAGGTTGAACCCGAACCAAAAGATGTAACTTCAAGTAAATCAGAAGATAAACCAAAACGTAGAAATAATAAGGTCACAAATAAAAGCAAATAATTATGGAACTGGAGGTAGGCAAATTAGTTAAGTTAACTGATGCGGAAATTGATGGTATTATCAATGATGAACTTAACAAGATGGTTAAGAAAGGTGGATTAAAGAAAACTTGGGATGAGAATATTTTAATTGTTAGACACAGTGTTATTATTGACTATATCAGAAAGGGATTATCAAGAAAACGTTGTGTTGAAGAAATGATTAAACGATGGGATATTACATTTCAGTCAGCATACAGTTGGTATAACCAAGCGGTTAAATATTTGGGTGAAATAAATGCAGGTGAAGATTTAGGTGCTGTTAAACAGAAGCAGATAGAGAGATTGGAAAAACTTGCTGAAACTGCTATGGAAAGAAACAACTTGAATGGTGTTGCAAGAGCATTAGACCAAATAAATAAAATCAATGGTTTATATACTGAAAACACTAATGTAAATGTTGACGGTGAAATAAGATTTGAATTTGATTAATAATGCTGGATTACTGGCTAATAACTAGTAATCCAGCCAATAATATTGTAGATAATTGGGTATTGTAACATATAAAGGATTTAAGCCATTTAGTTATCAAAAAGCAGTCATTGATGAAATATGTAATGATAGTGTGTATAGAAGTGGTAAGATGGTTGTTTGCAAGTCAAGCAGACAGAAAGGTAAATCATATATGATTGCCAATATCCTTTTATGGTATGCCATTAATCACAAAAAGACAAGGAACATTTATATTGGGCCAACACTTAAGTTAGGCAAGGAATTATTTAAGACAATAGTAACTGCAATCATTAAATCAGGTATTGTTAAATCCAGTAATGCAACTGACTTATATATTACCCTTATCAATGGTAGTAGTATATCATTTAAATCTGCTGAACAGAAGGATAACTTAAGAGGTTTCACTGTATCGGGTATATTGTGTATTGATGAAGCAGCATACATAAGTGATGAAGTAAATGATATTATCAAACCTTGGACGGATTTCTATAATGCCAATACATTAATTTGTTCAACACCGTTTACAAAGTCTGGATTCTTTTATAAGTATTATTGTTATGGATTGGAACATAGTCACAATACAGTAAGTATTGATTGGTGTGATGATATTTATTTAGAGGATATACAAAGGGTAATGCCGCCTGAACGATTGGAAGAATACAGGTTAACGTTACCTTCAAGGATATTCAGAACTGACTATTTAGGCGAATGGATTGATGAAGATGGTGCATTATTCACTGGGTTCAAGAAATGCGTTGAAATTAACTCTATAAAGCCAACTGACAGGTTATATGGTGGGTTGGATTGGAGTAACCAAGGAAACAATGATGATACTGTATTAAGTTTCTTTAATCAGGAAGGAAAGCAGGTTTATTTAAAATACTTTAATGACTTATCACCAATGAAACAGATTGACTTTATTTATGATGAACTTAAACCTTTGCAGAATCAGATAGTTGTACTACAACCCGAACTTAACTCACTTGGTACACCTTACACCGATATGTTGAAAAGTAGGTCACAAATAATAGCAAATAAAGTAAAGGGTTTCAATACTACTAATAAGTCAAAAGATACTTTAGTTAGTGAATTGTCTGTTGCATTTGAGAAACAGGAAATTCGATTGTTAGATGATGATAAGCAATTAAGGCAGTTGGGATATTATACAGCAACCTATAATCCAACCACAAAGAATGTAAGTTACAATGCACCACAGGGATTGAACGATGATATTGTTATTGCTGATATGTTGGCTTGGGATGCTTATAAGAATGGTTCAGCAGTAGGACAATACTATTTACGTTAATAGTATGATATGGAAACTAATCAGTAGTGAACCTTACTGGTTTAACTATAATTTAAGATAAATATATATTAATTATGGAATTGAAATATAATACTTGGGATGAAATAAATATCAGAACATACAAAAAGTTAATGGAGTTATCCAATGATGTAGAAGATGTTATTGATACAGAGATTGGGATAATTTCTATTTTATGTGATTGTAGTGAAGATGATATATTAAACTTACAGATACCAGAATATCAGAAATTAAGGAATCAGGCGCAATGGATAATGAAGAAGCCTGATGTAAAGCCTTATGCACCCAAATCAATCAAGTTAAACAGTGAATATGATGTTTATTATGATGTATCGAAGTTAACTACAGCACAGTACATTGACTTTCAGAGTTATTTAAAGCAGAATGATATGGATAAGTATTTAACCCATATTTTAAGTGTGTTTATTGTACCTAAAGGCAAGGAATATGGGGAAGTACCTATGGAAGAAGTGCTTGATGATTTAGAAAGCAATATAAGTATCAAGATGGCATTAAGTATGTGCTTTTTTTTTATAACAGAATATCTGACTTTAATGAAACTTACCCTGAATTGCTTGGAATCCAGAATGAAAAAAACGAAGAATCAGGAACTACAGAAGAAGTTAAAGGAAATACATTTGCTGATAAATGGGGATGGATTAATAACATTAAAGTAGTATCTGATATGGTACACAGTTCTTGGGATATTGTATTTAAGATGAACATAGTGGAATTCTTCAATATACTTTCATTTACCAAGGATTATAATGCAGAAAGGGAAAGAATAATGAAAGAGCAGATGAGAAAGAAATAGCTTGATTATTAACAATATTTTTTGTACTTTTTTATAAATTATAAATATTTATGGAAGAATACAGAATAATTGAAAATGTTGAAGTAAGTAATTTGGGAAATTGTAAACAAAACTTTAATGAACACCAAAACTATTATAGATTAACAGATGGTAGTGATAGGTTGTTACATATATTAGTTGCAAAGGCTTTTCCAGAAGTTTGTGGTGAATGGTTTGATGGTTGTGTTGTTCACCATTTAAATCATAATACAAAAGACAATAGAGTAGAAAATTTGAGAGTTTGTACAAGGGGTGAACATTTCAACATACACAGAGAAGAAAATACGTTAAAACGCAAGGAAAAGTATATTAACAATGAACCTTGGTATAAGATAGCAGCATTGAAAAAGGAAAGAGGAACAGAACATAACACAACCAAGTGGTGTAACATAGCCAAATGTGATACAGATGATAATATTATTGAAGTATATGAAAATGTTTTTTATGCTGCTGAAAAGAATAATTTAAATCCTGTTTGTATAAGAAGGTGCTTAACAGGTAAAAACAAAACAAGTGGTGGTTTTAAATGGTTGAAGATAGATTAATGAGTTGGGATAATACCTATAAAGTATTACAAGAATATGCTGTTGAATTTCGTAATGCCTTGCAGGATAGTTATATTAACGATGATAGAATTGCTTCTGGAGAATTATTAAACAGTTGTGAATACATAATTGAAAAAGACAATATGTCAATTTCTGTAAGTATCCAGATAGCGGATTATTACAAGTACGTTGAATGGGACACAAAACCGCATTGGCCACCAGTGGATGCAATGTTGAAGTACGTTCAAGTTAAACCTATTCTGCCAAGACCTGATTCAAGAGGCAAGTTACCAACTCCAGACCAATTAGCATATCTTATAGGAAGGAAAATCAGTCAAGAGGGAACACAGGGAACAGACAATATTCACAAGACAGCAGAACAGGTTAACGCAAAGTATTTACCGTTGATTGAAGAAGCTGTTTCAAAAGATGTAGATAATATGGCAACCTTCATAATAACGGAATACTTTATAAACAACTAAAACCTTAATTGATTATCAATAATTTATAAAAATATGGTTACTATGAAGAAGAATTATGCAGTTTTAACTTATAATATTGGTGGGTATGAGTTAATGAAGGAAATCAAAGAGAAATCACCAAATGCGAACTATTATTACGTTACTGATGATAGAACATTGACATCATCAACTTGGGAAATGATTTATGTGGATAATCCACACCCAGAGGATAATTTTGATTTATGTTATGATATTAGATTCAATCCATTTAAGTATGTGAAGGAAGATATTGTTATTAGGATTGATGGCAGTATGAAGGTTATTGGGAACACAGATGAACTTATAGATATGTTCAATGCAGGGAACTATGATATATCGTTATGTATTCACCCTGGCCGTAACACTATGTTTGAGGAATATAAAACTTGGTGTGCTTGCAGGGGATATAAACCCGAACAGGCGAATAGATGTTTAAGTTATATGGCAAATATGGAAGGTTACGATGTGGTTAACTATAAGGGATTATATCAATACAACTTTATGATACAGAGAAAGAATAAGGTTAACTTGGATTTAAACAGAATGACTTTGGCTGTATTGAAATATTTGGCAGAAGATGGCAAGCAGATAGAAAGGATTGACCAAACGATAGGTTCGTTTATTCTCAATAAGTATTTTGCTGGAAATATAAATGTTATGGCAGTTGACCAAAGGATTGCATTTAGCAAATACTTTGAATGGTACGCACATCATTCTAATATGAAGTTTGGTAAAGCAGGAAATTTAATTCAGCCTTATTTATTTAATCAGCCAATAGAAGTGACAGAGATTGAAGAAGTGTAATTCATCCCTAACGACAATGCAAAGATAAGTAAAATTTTTGATATATGCAAGAAAAGTTCAGGTTAAACTTGAACTTTTTTTATTTACCAACTATTTATAGATAATCGGTCACTATTAACAATAATGCCTTGACTTTTTCAGAAAATATTTTATAATAAAAATATCAGTATGACTAAAAATCCAATATATAAAGATACATATTATACATTTTCTGCTGATGATACCAGATTCAGGATTACTGTTGATGGCAGTTCCATTTATGAAGGTAGAAGCAAGGCAAAACCAAATGGTACAAACACCATTAATATCAATCGTATTTGTGCCAATTATCTTAAAGATACAATGGAAGGAATCAACTTGACATTGTTACAGTCAACAGTACATTTGGATGCTTATAAGGAGTTTGTTTTACAGACACTTACAGGTAACACTTGGAGCACTGTTGAAACGTTTGGTTTCCTTTGGGATTATGACAAATACACAGCAATCAATTTCAGTACTGCCAATACATTAAGTCACCCTGTGAATAGTCATTACAGACAGGGAATGTACAGATATGAAACTGTTTTCACAGGTTCGCAGGTAGTAACAACACCATATTCAGCAGATACCAATAATTGCGGTGATTATGCATTAATTTACAGGAATCTTGCAGGTGGTTGGGATAGTTTCTTATTTGAAGGTAAGTGTAAAAGATTAGATGATTATTCCACTTCTGAAATGAAGAAGGATTACAATAATAACAACAATGAATTTGGACGGTACACTTATTTAAATTCAATTACTGGAAGATGGGAATTGAATTCAGGATATTTAAAGGAAGATGAAAGCAAGGTATTTGCAAGACATTTAGTTTCATCAACAGAATGTTATTTAATTGACTTTGCAAACAGTGAAATAGTTCCTGTTGTTATTACCGATAAGAGCACTGATTATAAACGTTATCTGGATAATGACAATTACCTTATCAATTATACATTAAACATAGAATCAAGCCAAAATATATCAGTATTTTAATATGCAGAATAGAATAGAATTATACATAAATAACTACAAGGTGGATTTATCAGAATCTACCAAGATTTTATTTACATATAAAATCAAAAATGTTTATAATCCTACAGTGGTTAAAAACAGTTTCTCTAAAACTGTCACATTGGAAGGAACGAAGAACAATAACCAGATATTCAATAATCTTTATCATTTGGATGCAAGTTATTCAACTGATATGGAACAGGCATTTAATTCCAGCAAACGTAACCCATTTGAGTTATATATTAATGGTGAATTAAGTGAAAGTGGTTATATGAAATTGGATTCCATCAAGAATAATGATGGTGTTATTTCATATAACTGTACATTATTTGGTGGATTGGGTGATTTCCTTTATTCATTGATGTATGATGCTGATGGGAACAAGAAAACATTGGCTTCATTGGATTATGGTGTTGACTTGGATTTCAGGATTAACAAGGATTCAGTCACAGAGGCTTGGGAAAGATTGAACAGTTCTGCAACAACAGTTGACAAGTGGGATATTATCAATTTTGCACCTTGCTACAATGGTATTGATGATGTTATTGCGACAGACAAGGTATTGGTTAATACCAATGGTTACACAGGGTTGATGCGAAGATGGAATGAAAATCAGGGAGTATGGGAAAACATTACTGGATTCCCTGCTGTATTATATGATGACCCAGAAGCAGAAAGTGGAGATACAGGTACTACAGGTTACACAGGAAGGGGTATGTACAGACCCGTAACAAGTGGTGGTACTGATGATGTAACCAAGAAATTCACTGTTCACAATGGTTATGGATTGGTTGAATTACCAAGGGAAATGACAGAATGGGAAACAAGGGATTTAAGAAGTTATTTACAGCGTCCAGTGATTAGGATGAAGCATATTATAGGTGCTGCTTGTAACAAAGATAATAACGGTGGTTATGAGGTTGTTTTGGATAGTGATTTCTTCAATTCCAACAATCCATATTATGAAAATGCTTGGTTGACACTTCCAATGTTCAATGATTTAAAGAACAAGGATGAAGTGGAAGATACCATTACTATTACAGGAATGGGTGGTACAGGTGGTGGATGGAGGCCATCAAGAACAGGCGCAGGTAATACTTATGATTCTTACTACAGATTTCAGTTAAGTGGATTGATTGCTACAAACACCAATTCAGCACAGTTTAAAGGCAGATTTAAATTAGCGCATTTATCAGGTTCTACATTAACCAACAACACAGCTAGTTTTGCTTCTATGGTTAATGGTGAAAGATATTATGCTGGATATGCTTTGCAGTTAATTGGTTTAGATACAGATTCAAATATTGTTGCTTCATCTAATAAAGTATGGTTGACAAGTAGTTTAAGTTCATCAGGCGATTATATGACTGCAAGTGAATGTGCTGTATTCGATTCAATAGGAACAAAAACTTATGTAAATGATTTGGTTAAATCTGGAGATTATTATGAATTTCCGCAGGATTTAACATTTGATATGGATTTACTGAACACCAATGTATTTTCATTGGCTATATTGATTCAATACAGAGCAATGAAGGGTGAAACAGTCAGAAGAAAGAGTTTCTTATCAGGCGAAGAAAATAAATATCTTTTATTTGGTGGTAAGAGCACTTTAACATTATCTGCTGCTGGTCATTATGGTATGAAAGAGCCATATTTGAATTGTTGGAGCAACTATAGTCTTAAGATACTTACAGGCGGTGAAGATAGTGCTATATTAAGTAATAGTCCTATTTCAAAACAGATGCTTTTAACAACAGATTCTACACCTGCTGATTATCTTCTTTCATATACAAAATTATTTAACCTTTATTACGATAAAGACCCATTTGAAAAGAAGGTTTATATTCGTACAATGAAGAATTATTACACAGGTGAAAAGGTTGATATACATAAGGAAATTGATAGAGCAAAAGACATTTCAATTACCCCTTTGAGTTTCGATACAAACACCTATGAAATGGGTTATAAAACTGGAGATACTTCTACCAATGGAGAAAAGTATTTATCAAAATATGGGGTTAATTTTGGCAACCAGAGGATAAATACAGGTTATGACTTTGATGGTAATGTAAAGCAGTTGTATGATGGTGCATTTACCAATGGAGTACAAACACTGGAATCAAGCAGATTCTATACGATGGCACAGGCTGATTCAGGAAATACAACACCGACATTCTTGTATCAGACAGTGACCTACAAGTTATTCAACAGTTCAGGTGAATCAAGTGATTGTAGTTTAAGCAAGCCAAAAGGCATTGCAGAGACAGGTATAAACGAGAAGTCAACAACAGAATCATTGGCTTTAATTTCTCCTTTCTATGATGCTTTTGACAAGGTTCAGTTCCATAACAATAACGAACCAAAAGCAGGTAAGGATTGTTTGTTATTCTTCAATGGATTCAAGCAGCCATATAAGAAAGGTGACTATCAGGCATATTATATTGTAAGTGATGATATACAGGAAATGATTAATTGGTGTGACAAGCCTTGCTGGTTATGGTCACAGTCGGAAAACAATGTACAAAGAAATAAAATCTGTAATAAGGTTGTTAATCTTCCACATTTTTCAAGATATATAACTGTTGATGCTAGTGATTCTATTTATTATTCATTTGACTTTGGTAGAACAAAAGAATTATATATACCTGATATGAGGTTTGTTGATGGCAAAACCTGTGTTTATGAACGTTATTGGCAGGATTATCTTGAAGATTTATATGATATTGACACTAGAATTGTTGATTGTTATGTAAAATTTGATGGAAAAGTAATGCAGGATTATCTTAAAAAGTACTATTATTTTGACAATTCTTATTGGGTAATAAGTGAAATTATTGATTATAACCCTGTTACAAGTGAAGTTACGAAGGTTAAATTCGTTAAAGTCAATGAATGGGATGTTTATAATGACGATAATCCAGCAGAAATGCCTGATAATATCATTGCAATCACTATTAATCCATCAAATGTTGGTGTAACAGGTGGTACTGTCAGTTGTACTGTTACTGTTGCTGATGGTGTTAGTTGGCATTTATATAATGCATATAGTTCATTACACCCAGCAATTACAGCAGGAACAGGAACACAGACATTCAATATTACTGTTGATGCAAATGATACACAGTTTGGAAGGGAAATGATTATTTATGCTGAAACTGACCATAGAGTTACAGCAACAATCACACAGGATGGGCCGTATATTGATTCAATATTTACTGTTACACAGTTCGCACAATATACATATTCTAATGTTCCAGCAACAGGTGGTACTTGTCTTTATATGGTTAAGAGTACCTATCCTTGGACGGTTACTATTGACAGAGAATATTGTACAATCACCCCTACAGGTGGAACAGGAAATACACAGTATTCAGAAACAGTAGAATTGACTTTTGAACCAACAGATAGTTATGCACCAAGAAGTGTTTTAATGACTTTTACAAACACATTAGGACAAGTTCTTAAGGTTTATAAGTGGCAAGACCAAATAGATTATGATAAGTATTATACTTACTTATATGAAAACAGTGGTGGTACTTATACAGTATCAGGAATGACATCAGGTGCGACACTGGAAACACAGCCTACTTGGGTTACAGTAACTGATAATTTAGATGGTTCTTATGATATTGTTGCAGGTAAAAACACTGGTTCATACAGAAATGGTGACGTTATTTTCGTAATGGAAAATGATGGTGTTGAAACAAGGGTTAGAGTTCAGGTAAACCAAAAGAAAGGTGTTGATGATTCATTTAAAGTAGAACCATTGGCTTTGAATTTTGGTTATAGTGGTGGAACATCTGCATTAACAATCACCAATGATGAAAATTATTCTTGGGAAATTGTTGCAAAACCATCTTGGGTTACTGTTTCAAGCACAGGTGGTACTACAGCAGGTACTGTAAATGTTACTTGTGGTGTAAATGAAAAAGGTGAAGAAAGACAAGGTAGTTTAGTTGTATATTGTTATGATACAAAAGTAACCTATGTTGTAGTTATAACACAGGACGCAAACCCAAATCCAACAATTGATTTTGAAGTATCACCAGAGTTTTTAGAATACACATCAGGTGGTGGTCAAGGAATAATAACAATAACGAATAATTCAAACCATCAATGGCTTGTTGTTGGTAAACCATCTTGGATTACATTAAGTTCAAGTGCAGGTACAGGTAATGCTGAAATAACAGCAACAGCAGCAGCAAACAATGGTGAAGAAAGAAACAATTCAATTGTTATTTGGGATAGAACAGCAAACCAAACTTATGTTGTTAACGTTCATCAGGCGGTTAATCCAACTCCAAATATTTTCAAAGTTGAACCATCAGTTATTGAATTTGCATCAGGTGGAAGCAGCAGTAGTATAACAATAACAAATACTGCTTCACATAACTGGAGAATAGTTGATAAACCTGCTTGGACAACAACAAGTTTAACAGCAGGTACAACAAGTGCTGTTATATCAATTTCAGCAAATGCAAATGATGGTGATGAAAGAACAGGAACAGTAACTATTTTAGATGCAGATACAGATGAAACTTATGCTGTATATTGTATTCAGGCTGCTAATCCTGTTCCATCTTCAAGATTTTCTGTTAGTCCTAATTTAATACAATACTTATCAGGTGGTGGCTATCAATATATAACAATCACTAATCCAGATAACCACAATTGGAGAATAACAAGTCCTTCTGAATGGTATGGTTTTAATCAAACACAGGGTAATAGGTCAACAACTATTAGTTGTTTTGCAGAAATAAACAGTGGAGAAACAACAAGAACAGACACAATTGAATTTACAGATGCCTATGACCTACGCAAATACTATATATCAGTAGTCCAATATAGTTCGGCAACAACAAAAACATTAACAATTGTTCCATCAGGAATAACAGCAGCATCTACAGGGGAAACAACACAGGTAACTATTACTTATACAAATAGGGACGGTGATTTCTTGATTCCTACAGTAAGTTCAAGTGCAGTAACTGTTGGTCAAATAGTATTTACTGGAGATACTGCAATAGTTGACATAACGATTGCACCAAATGAAACATCTTCTTCCAATTTATTTACAATAAGATTTGATGGCGATGGTGTTAGTTCAACGTTAAATATTAGTCAACCTGTAGGTGATTACTTAATAGTAAATCCTACAACAATAAGGATTAATTCAAGAAGAAAGATAAGAAGAATATCTATTGAAACAAACGATAGCTGGAAAATAAATTAAATAACAAAAATTAATATATGGCAATTCCAAATTGGTTAACATTATCAAGAGATTCTGGAAATAGTGGAACAACAATAGTTGTTGTTACCGCAGACACTAATACAACGTTTAGTGAAAGAACTTATGCCTTAACAGTAAGTAATGATAATACTGGTTTATCAAGGATAGTAAACATAATACAAAGTGCAAGTGGTGGTGATGATTATTCAAAAGATTATCTAACTTTTGAAATATTGTCAGGTGGCACTATTAAATTGGGAAAAAATGCAGCATATTTATATTATTCAAAAAATGGTGGAGATTGGACACAAATAAATGAAGGTGGAACATTAAATGTAAATACAGGCGATGAAATAGAATGGAAAGGTGACGGAACAGCTGGAAGCACACCAGCTACAGATGATATGGTTTCTTTCTTTAATAATGGAACTGCTGTATTCAATGTTTATGGAAATATTGCAAGTTTAATGGAAATGGATAATTTCTATGATGTTGTTGGAACTGACTGTACAAAATTATATAATTTTGTTTTTGTAAAAACAAAAGTTGTTGATGCTTCTGATTTAATATTACCATTTACAGGATTTTCGGAAGATTATACAAGCAGTTATGGAGGAATGTTTGAAGGGTGTAGTAAATTAACAAAAGCACCAAAATTACCAGCAACTGTGTTAAAACTTAGTTGTTATCATAGTATGTTTAGTGGTTGTACTTCATTAGAAGAAGCACCTGAATTACCAGCTACTACTTTAGCAAATAGTTGTTACGCATTTATGTTTCAAAACTGTACTTCATTAACTAAAGCACCTGAATTACCAGCTACTACTTTAGCGAATTATTGTTATCAACTTATGTTTCAAGGGTGTTCAAACCTTAAGTCAGTAGAGTTACCTGCAACAATGTTAACGACTGAATGTTACTATGAAATGTTTAGTGGCTGTACAAATTTGAATTACATCAAGTGTTTGGCAACCAATATTAGTGCTACTAATTGTACTAAATACTGGGTTGGAAATGTTGCTAATTTTGGTTATTTTATCAAACCATCTTCAATGAATGATTGGACAATTGATTCAGCAGATGGTATTCCTGTTGGTTGGACTGTTATTAATGGCGGTTTGATTTCAGCAAATACAAGTACTGTTAATTTCAATTTTTCTGCATCAGGAAGCAATATTGATATTATTTCTTCTTCAAGTTGGCAAATAGTAAATAATAACAATTGGATTTCAGTTTCAGAAACAAGCGGAAATAGTGGAATTAACACTATACAAATTAATGTTTCGGAAAACACAGGAATAGCAGAAAGAACAGGAACATTAACTGTTAGAAACACCGAAAACAATTCATTTACAATAACAATTGTTCAAAACTTTGCTGATTATCAAAATATGTACTTAACATTTAAAATGCTTTCTGCTGGAACAGTAAGTCAATGGAATGTTAAAGGTTATCATAACGTATATTTTAGAAAAAATGGTGAAGAATGGATTCAATGTACAACAGCAGAAACTCTATCAGTACAAGCAGGTGATGAAATTGAATGGAAGGGTGGTGCAACACAGTGGATTGAATTAAAAAGTACAGGAGAATATAAAGTATATGGAAATATAATGAGCATAATGTATGGTGACAATTTTAACAACCAAACAGATTTTTCTGGGAGAAACAGTGGTCAAAGTGTTCAGTTCAGTGGTGGTACAACACTTATAGATGCTTCACACTTAATATTACCTGCAACTGGTTTAACTTCAAAATGCTATAGTTATATGTTTTACAATTGTTCTGCTTTACAAACAGCACCTGTACTTCCTGCAACATCATTAGCAACAGATTGTTACCAATATATGTTTGCAAAATGTACAAGTCTTACTAATGCACCTGTACTACCAGCAACAACAGTAGAAGGACAGTGTTATAAAGATATGTTTGCTGGATGTACTTCGTTAACATCAGCACCTGTTTTACCAGCAACAGAGTTAAAATATAACTGCTATCAGGAAATGTTTAGCGGTTGTACAAATTTGAATTACATCAAATGTTTAGCAACAGATATAAGTGCTTATGATTGCACAACAGATTGGGTTGATGGTGTTGCAGCATCAGGTACATTTGTTAAAGCAAGCGGTGTAACTTGGCCGACAGGAACAAATGGTATTCCTAGTGGATGGTCAGTACAAGAAAACTAAAGTCCAAAAATGCAGATTCGCTACCTGTAAGGACGGGGGTTGCAGAAATGTAACCCCTTTTATTTTATTCAAAGAAAGTAACGTTATTTACTGGACAATCAATCCATCTTCTATTCACCTTTATCTGAAAAGAGGTGGGTTTAATTCTATTTGTCTGATACCATTCTGTTAGTTCTGTATCGGTCTGGAACTTCTTTTCTACCTTCCCAATAACCACTTTATAACGATAATTGATATACATAATATTCTCCCTTAACGACAATGCAAAGGTAAGAAAAATTTTCGACATTTCCAAAAAAAATAAGCAGGAGTTTTCGCAACTGCTGCTTATCATTAACCAAATTAACTTTTAACTATTTCAACCCTTTTTAAACAGAAGGGTAACTGTTTTTAATCAATAACTGTCTGCATAAATTTCTTATTTTAAGTTTTCGATTTTTGAAATAATCAATTAGTGTGCCAAACTCTAAAATTCATATTCGATTTCTTGAAAATTTGCATAATTTAATAGGTCATTAATTAATCCCATTTCCAAGTTAATATCAGAAAGATAAAATAACATTAACCAATAACTAAAGATTTCGGGGTAATTAACACTATCTTCACCAAAACGTTTATCAAACTCATTATATATCGTTTTAATCAGTTTCTGACACTGATTTTTAAGGTTTGTATCGTCAGGATTGGTGGTAAGCAAGTACTTAATAGTGCCAAGTTGAATACTTACCCTTTCTACAAATTTGTGGTATTTCTGTTCGTCAATCATAATTCATATTTTTAAATTCCATTACAAAAGTACAAGAAAGATTTTCGGGAATCAAGTCTAGGCCCAAATATTTTTCATTTATTGACTATTTTTAGTGTTGCTACCTATTTATATAATAATAATATTTTTAAAAAACAGAAGATTATGCAATTATATACAGTAGTAAAGAGTTTAGAACAAATTGCTTTAACAAGTCCTTATATTAGAAGTACAGGTGAAGGTTCGGTTTATACTATTATGAATGAGAACCCACATACCCGATACGCCAAATTCGTAATATCGCAATTACCACATACACAGGATGAATATTTTGATTATTTTAACTTTAATATTTTTGTTATTGACCGCTTGTGTGATGATTTGGAAAGCAACAGGTTACAGATACAATCAGTTGCAAAAGATGTTATATATAATACAATATTGACTTTTGAAAGGGATTTCTATGGTGTAACACACACAGAATTAAGAACAACAGTATTTACAGAAAAGTTTGTTGATTTATGTGCTGGTGCTTATTCACAGGTTACTTTAAAAATTCCTAAAAACATCATTTGTCCAGATAATTATGAAGAAACATTCGTTCCAAATTACCGACTTCAACAATTGGTTGTAACTGTTGATGAAAATGGTTTATATGAGTATGAACCAGAAGAAGGTTGGGACGGATGGGATAAGGTTATTTTCACTGTTCAAGTTAATCAATCAGGTCATACTGATGAAGAATTAAGAGAAAAGTATTACAGTGGTATGACTTATCAAAAAACCCTTTTAGTAGCAACAGCATTTACTGAAAACGGTGTTTATGAAAGAGAGAACGGTTATAGTTCAGTGACAGTGGATGTTCCACCATTAGATAATTGGGATAGTGGTTATACAAGTGGTTATACTGATGGTACTACTGATGGTTACAGAGACGGTGAAGAACATCAAAAATCACTTTTAAGTGCCATTACAATCACCCACAATGGAGAATACTTGAAAGATGATGGTTATAGTGCCATTACTGTTGATGTACCACAAACAGGTGTATCAATCAACAATCAGACAAAGACAATTACAATTACTGATAATACAGCAACAACAATAAGTTATGATGATGGATTTACTGGATTAGAAAGTGTTATTATTAATACAGATGTACCATCTACAGGTTATACACAGGAAGAATATGATGACCATTACAGTTTAGGTTATAGACAAGGACAATATTTTCAGAAATCTTTGCTTACAACAACAGCATTTACTGAAAATGGGGTATATGAAAGAGAAAATGGTTGGAAAAAAGTTACTGTAAATATTGATACCGACCCATATTACAATAGTGGCTATACAGATGGTAAAGCAATCGGATATTCAAGCGGTATTACATATCAGAAATCACTTTTAAGTGCTGTTACCATAACACAGAATGGTACATATACAAGAGCAAATGGTTATAGTGCAATCACAGTTGATGTTTCAGATTCAGAATATGCTGACCAATACTTAACAATAAAAGTTCTTTCAGGTGGTAGTTTATATTGGTTTGCTTCCAATAGTGCATTTACAAGACAGATAGAATACTCTAAAAATATGGGTAACTGGACAAAAATCACAAGTACAACTACAGGTAGATTAATCAGCAGTGTATCAAGAGGTGATGTTATCCGATTTAGAGGTAATAACAGTTATTATGAAGATGTTTCTAATAACCATAATTATTTTTCAGAGAAACATACAAATGTAAAATATACTGTTTATGGAAATATAATGTCATTAGTTTATGGTGATAATTTTGCAGGTAAGAAAACATTATCATCAGATGCAACATTTTGTTCATTATTCCAAGGGTGCACTGGATTAACTTCTGCAAGTAACTTGGTTTTACCTGCAACTACATTAAGCAACAGATGTTATATGAAAATGTTTAGTGGTTGTACAACTTTATATAGTTCACCAAAATTACCTGCAAAAGAATTGAAAAATAATTGTTATGAAGGAATGTTTGCTGGGTGTAGAAAGTTAAATACAACTCCAATTCTACCAGCTACCACATTAGTACCATACTGTTATAAAGAAATGTTTAAGGGATGTAACGATATTAACTATATTAAATGTCTTGCAACAAATATAAGCGCAACTGATTGTACAAAGAATTGGACACAAGGTATTGAAGGTGGTGGTGTATCAGGTTATATTAAAAGAACATTTGTTAAAGCAGCATCAATGAGTAACTGGACACAAAACACAGATGTAACGCCACCTTGTGATGGGATTCCTGTTAATTGGGCAATTGCAGAAGAATAGTTCACCAAAAGCATAAAATAAGATATTTTAAATAAAACGAAAACAAGAAATGAACAACAATAAAGATAAAAAAGAAATGATTCAGTTCATAGCATCATTGGTTGTACTTTTGGTTGGGATTGTCTTTGTGTTTTTAGGATTCTATGCTGTTCCTATTGGGGAAATACACTATAGTGTTATCACAGTATTTGGAATGTTCTTAACATTTGTTGGTGCTATCTGGCAAATTGATGTGAAGTATGAGTTCAAGACAAGAGAAATGTTTAATAAATTCAGAAATGAAGGTGATTTTCACCAAAATGATGAAAATTAATATTTTATTATAAACAGATATTTATGTTAAAGAAATTACCTATATACAAGGCACTTATCAATAGTGAGGATGAAGGAATGTATTGTATTTCTTTGGTTGATGACCCAGCAGTAGAAACTGCTTGGATGGCATTTAACAAGGATGAACAACCATTAAAGTTTGCTGTTGAAAATGAAGATAAGCACATTGTAAGAGGTGTTATAATGAGAGCAGATTTCCCTATCTACAGGGTTGGAATTAGTGGTTTTGAATATCTTATTGAATATGATAAGGAAACTATCAGAATTATGGCTGAAAAGTACCTTTATGATGGTTTTCAGAACAACGTAGATACACAGCACAACAACAAACTTGAACAAGGTGTTAATTTGGTACAGTGGTTCATTAAAGACACTGAAAATGGCATTAACCCAAAGGGATTTGAAGATATTGAAGATGGTTCTTTATTCGCTGAATATAAAGTCAATAATGAAGAAATATGGCAGCAGATTAAGGACGGAACTTTCAAAGGTTTTTCACTTGCTGGATTTTTTGATACTGTATTGGTGGAAGAACCACAGGATGAAGAAGAACAGGAAATCTTAAATTTAATTGCAAAAATAAAGTCAAAATTAAATAAATAGTACAATGAAATTAGATAAAATTAAAGTCGCATTGCAGAAAATACTTGCAGAATTTGGACAAGTCACAACAGATAAAGGTGTTCTTCAATATGATGGTGAAGAATTAGAAGTCGGTGAAGCAGTGAATATAATTAATACAGAAGAACAAACAACAGAAGTTGCACCTGATGGTGAATACTATCTTGGTGATGAAGATGGAAGAACACTTATCGTAGAAAATGGTGTTTTGGTTGAAATCAGACAGAGAGAAGAACCTATCGAACAAGAAGGTGATGAACCTGCTGACCCAGATACACCAAGTGATGAACCTGAAACACCTGATACTCCAGACGAACCTTCTGAACCAAGTGATGAACCTGAAACAGAAGATGAAAACAATGAATCTGGAAAAACTTCTGTTAAGGCAGAAGAAGTAGAAAATCCATCAAACGAAGGTGAAGAATCAGATACAGAAGCAGTCGTTAAGTTGAGAGAGGAAGTAAATGAACTTTACAATGTTGTTGATGAATTAAAACGTAGAATTGAAACATTAGAAGGAAAACCAGCAGCAAAACCTGCACAGGATGAATTCAAAAAAATTGCAAAATCAGGAAATGAAAAATTAGATAGTTTTATTGAAAAATACTGCAAGTAATTCTTTTCATAGTTTTTATTATATTTCAAAGGGTAAGGTTTATTTGTTCCTTACCCTTTCTTTTTTATAATCCCAAAATGATATTTTAAAATATTTTTAATAAAACGTTTTTTTAATATGATTTATTTACAAAATACAACAGAATATCAGAAAGTTTACATTCCAAGACAGTTATTGCAAACAGCAACAACAAGGGATGTCGAATATATTACAACAGGTGATGTTATAAATATTGTTGAAAGCGCATTAACCGATTATTCCAATACAGAACAGGTTGAGGGAATGATAAGTGCTGCAACATCTGGAATGGCAACAGAAGAATGGGTACAAGAACAAGGGTATATTACCGAACACCAATCATTAAGTGCTTATTCTACCACAGAACAAATGAACGAAGCAATAGATGCTGCTGTTGGTGCTGAAAGTGCAAGAAGTGAATCAACTTATGCTAAACAATCAGATATTCCAGATGTTTCTGATTTTGTCACAAGTGCTGATGTAAAATCACAGATTGATGAACGTAATTATGTTACAAGTTCCCAAACAAAAACCCAAATTGAGGGATATAACTATACAACCAGTGCACAGGTTGAAACCCAAATCAACGATAAACATTTTGTCACATCTGGTTATGTTAACACCGAAATCAATAGTGCTTTAGCAGCAGAATCAGCAAGGACGGAAGAAACTTATCTTAAGATTAGTGATATTCCAGATTTAGATGATTTTGTTACTTCTGCTGATGTTAAAACACAGGTAGAACAGTATCACTATATCAATAGTGCTGATGCAAAGACACAAATTGAACAGTATGGTTACGCAACAACAGGCCAAGTTAATGATGCTATAGCAGCAGAATCTGCAAGATGTGAAAGCACCTACTTAAAAGAACACCAAAGTTTAGCAGGTTTATTTGATTCTGTTGAATACGTTAGTAGTGCAAAGACAATTTTCTTTTATGATAAAGAAAACACTGTTGTTGGCACTGTAGATGCCACAGAATTCATCAAAGATGGTATGGTGGATAATGTATATATCAGTGGTGGAAATCTCGTAATTTCGTTTAATACTGACGCTGGACAAGAAGATATTGAAATTCCTTTAACTGATATTTTCAATCCAGATAATTATTATACAAAAAACGATATTGACAATAAACATTTTGTTAATTCTGGTGATGTAAAATCACAAATTGAGGGTTATAATTATGTAACAAGTGCTGATGTTAAAACACAGGTAGAAGAATATCACTATATCAATAGTGCTGATGCAAAGACGCAAATTGAACAGTACGGTTATGCAACAACAGGACAAGTAAATGATGCAATTGCAGCAGAATCCGCAAGATGCGAAAGCACTTATCTTAAAGAACACCAATCGCTTGATGCTTATTATACAAGTGCACAAACCAACACTGCTATTAATACAGCAATTGGTGCTGAAAGTGCAAGATGCGAAGAAACTTATGCAAAACCTGCTGATATTCCAGACGTATCTGATTTTGTTACATCAGGACAAGTAAAATCACAAATTGAAGGTTATGGATATGCAACCACAGGCCAAGTGAATGATGCTATTGCAAGTGAAAGTGCAAGGTGTGAATCAACATATCTTAAGGAACATCAATCATTAAGTGCATACACCAAGACAGAAGATTTTGCAACAATTAATGGTTCAGGTATTACAAATGGTGGTAACTTGGTTATTCAAGGTGGTGGTGCTACTTATACAGCAGGTTCTAATATTGATATTGATGCAAATAATGTGATTTCAGTTACTGGAATAACAATTCCTGATGTTAGTGATTTCGTAACAAGTGCTGATGTTAAGACACAAATTGATGATACAGTAAGTGCTTATACTAAAACAACAGATTTCGCTACTATTAATGGGTCTGGAATTACCAACGGTGGTAATCTTGTCATTCAAGGAGGTGGTGGTGGAAATGCCAATATTATTGAAATAACCAAAG
This sequence comes from Clostridia bacterium, assembly GCA_017404025.1. Lineage (GTDB taxonomy): Bacteria > Bacillota > Clostridia > TANB77 > CAG-508 > CAG-269. The sequence goes on along the minus strand of JAFRDD010000046.1, from coordinate 13,956 downwards.
CAGAATATAGTGCTTTAACAAGTTATACAGAAGATGCTTTATATGTGATTACTGATGCCGATACTATCAATATGGATAACTACGCAACAAGTGCAGATGTCGCAACAAAAGCAGATAAAGCAAACGTTACTGCAAATAACGAAAGAAAGTTTCCTACTTGGAATAGTCAAGGTATAATTACAGGAACAACTGGAAATGTTGCTTATGAAGTTACATATCAGATGAACGGAACAGCACAGGCAAATGTCCTTAGAGTATCAAGTTCATCTTCATTACCTAATTTTTATGCACCAACAGCAGCAGGTACATCAGGACAAATACTTCAATCAAGTGGTTCTGGTGCACCAACTTGGAGTTCATTTAAATTCTGGTATGGTTCGCAATTAGAATATGATGCAATAACAACAAAAGACAATAATACAATATACTTTGTTACTGATTAATTTATGGTAAACGTAGGTGAAAATAATATAACAGTTTATATCGGTGATACTGAAATTTCAGCAATATATGCAGGTGATGTTCAGATTTACCCAAACAGCACTGCTAATTTAACTGGAATATCAATTGATAATGTCACTTGGGTGGTTGATATTCCTTATAGTGGTGGTAACGCAACAAGTGCTAACTGTACTTTCACAGTTACAGGATATTATGATGATGGCCGTACAAGAAATATAACAAGCAAAGCAACAATTACACCATCCCCTAACCCAACAACAATTTCTCCAACAACAGCAGAAACAAGAGAATTGGTTGGTGCATATAAATTGGTTGCAAGTTATTCTGGATTTACTGATGAATCTGATTATATTCATATTTATCAGGAAGCATATCAACCTTGTAATCCATTAGTACTTGTTAATAATCTTGGGAATACCAATAATCAAGGTTATTCATTCAGTCAAGGATATTTATTTGACTATGGTGTAACCGCAATAACACCTTGTGATTTCAATTTCAATGGTATTAAAAGTATATGTGCAAGAAACGATAGTTTTTATACTAATCCTAGAGCGATGTTGGGAAGAACCGACAATTCTGGAGTAGTAGCCGATGATGGTTGTATTCAGACAATTAAATATTTTGAAGCGGATTGTTCAGGAGTGACAAATATTAGTTATCCATTTGGTAATGATGATACAAATAGAGTGTCACAAAGTTTAACTGCTGCAACATTTACAAATACAGATAGTGTTACAATATTAAGACAGTTGGTCAGGTATTGTACTAATATTGTTTCCCTTCGTTTAGGAAATTTGTCAAAAGTTTCTACAGTCGGTACACCACAATTTTATGGCAACAACTATTTAACCGATATAACAGTAGATGCTTTACCGAATTTAAATATGAGCCAGTGGGGATGGAATAATTGTACAGCACTGACAGAAACAAGTTTAATTAATATATTAAATGCACTACCTACAGCATCAGGTAAAACAATTACTCTTGGAACAACAAACTTAAATAAACTTACATCTGCTGAAGGACAAACTGCTTTAGCAAATGCAAGAAGTAAAGGATGGACGGTTAATTAATTATGGGATGGATAGCAATAACAAGTGATTTTGATAGAAGTGTTCCATTTAGAAAAATCAGATGGGATGTAAGTGGTAATTTAGGTAATGATGGGTGTTTTTCAGAATTACCAAATATTAATACTGATGGTAAATCTTGGTTTTTAGTTACAGGTTCACAATATGGTTATGCTGGAGAAAACAGATTTAATTTAGGTAATAATATATTTTCAAACCATTACTATAATTTTAGTGATGAAAGTTGGACAGCGCAAACACATACCACTTTAGTAGAAGGAACAGTATATGAATTTGATTCACCAATTGATTTATATTGGTCTGGATTATTTAGTACATCAGAATATCAATATGCTTCTGCTAAAATTCAAGTATATATCGAAGACCCAGAACCACCACAGCCATTATTGATACCAACACATAATTTATATATAAACGGAAACAGAATTAATTGATATGGAAATAGTATTAGATTCTATACATTTAAATGGTAATCCAGTTCCTATGATTTATAGGAACGGTGAACTTATTTATCAAAGATTCACAGCAACACCAGAACCAGAACCAATTGACTATAAACAGCAATACCTTACATTTGAAGTATTTTCAGCAGGTACAATCGGGTGGAAAAAGAATAATTCATCATCATCACCTGATAAAACTATTGAATATAGTTTGGATAATGGTACAACTTGGACAAGTATAACAAGTGCAACAGGTAGTTCAGCACCTTCATTTTCAGTTAATGCAGGAGATAAGATATTGTTCAGAGGTAATAATGCAAGTTATTGTGGTAGTAATAATAGTTATAATAATTTGTTTACTACAACTTGTCCGTTTATTGTTTATGGTAATATAATGTCTTTAATTAACAGTACAACTTTTAGAACATTAACAGAGGTTACAGAAGTTCACACATTTACTGGAATATTCTTGAACTGTACAGGATTGACTTCTGCTGAAAATTTGGTATTGCCTGCAACTACTTTGGTTCAGAATACTTACAGAAACTTATTTCAGGGTTGTACAAACCTTACCACAGCACCATCAGAATTACCATCAACAACATTAGCAAAAGAATGTTATTTCAATATGTTTAATGGCTGTACTTCTTTGACAGGTGTATCAACTGATTACTTACCTGCAACCACTTTAGCAGAATCTTGTTATAGAACTATGTTCTATGGTTGTTCAGGCCTTACACAAGCACCCGAACTGCTTGCATCCGATATGCCGACAACTTGTTATTATGGTATGTTCTATAACTGTAGAAAATTGGGATATATAAAATGTCTTGGAACAAACCCTGCTAATACCAAAACACAAAACTGGGTAGTAAATGCAGGTTTAGATGTTACAGGAACAAAAACATTTGTCAAATCATCATCTTCTACAGGTTGGTCAACAGGTAACAGTGGTATTCCTACAGGTTGGACAGTAGAGAGTGTTTAAAAACTAATAATTCCACAACAAAATAAACTAATAAGCAGTCAGAAATGGCTGCTTATTTTCTTTAATCCCTTTATCTGATAATAAAATATTTTTAATAAAAGTTTTATTATTAGATGGAAACAGAAGTTGTTAAAATAATCAATATAAAAACCGACCAAGCAATCAATACCGTTAAGGAATTGAAAAACTATATCAATGAATTAAGGGATGACTTGGTAAAAACTGATAAATCAAGTGAAGAATACGGCAAAACACTAGAAGAAATTGCAAAGGCACAAACCAAGTTAACAGAAGTTACCAAAGACAGTAAAAATGCTATGAACTATGCAGAAGGTTCATACAGGGCGTTGAATCAGGAACTTGTTAATTTACGAAATGAATACAAAAACTTAAGTGCCGAAGAAAGGGAAAATGCAGAAGTTGGTGGTGCGATTCTTAAGAGAATTGCAGAACTTGACACTGAATTAAAGTCAATTGATGCCACAATGGGTAACTATCAACGAAACGTTGGTAATTACAAATCTGCTTTAGAAGGTTTATCGCTTACATATCAAAATCAGAGACAAGAATTAAAGGCACTCAAAACCCAATTAGAACAACTTGACCCAGCAAGTCAGGAATATATCAATGCGTTCAACAGAGCAGCAGAAATAACCCATAATCTTGCTGAACAGCAGGAAATGCTTAAGTACTCCAGTACTGATGTTGGAGACCAATTAAGTAATATCAGGGGTATTGCAGCAAATATGGCTGCTGGATTCAGTGCTGTTAATGCAGCAATAGGTCTATTCGGTGAAAAGAATGAAGATGTTGCAAAGGCATTGTTAAAAGTTCAACAGGCAATGGCACTTGTTCAAGGCCTTCAGGGATTGGACGGTTTACTTAAGCGAACACAAGGTTTAAGCACTGCTATGAAGGTTTGGTTATCTACAACCAAACAAGTTACTACTGCAACCCAAGCAGAAACAGTGGCAACTAATGCACAGACAGTAGCAACCAATACTGCAACAGTAGCACAGAAGGGTTTAAATGCAGCAATGAAAGCAAATCCAATCGGGGTTGTATTAACTGCTGTAATGGCTATTGTAACTGCATTTACCTTGTTTGGAAGTAAGATAAAAGAGGCTATTAAAGGAAGTGAAAAATTCAATCAAGCACTTGCAAAACTTAAAGGTGGATTGGCTGCTGCTGGTGCTGCAATCAAGAATTATTTCCTTGTACCAATCAAGGAAGTATTGAATGTTCTTGGTACAGTTGGCAAGGTGATGATTGATGTTTTCACAGGCCAATGGGGAAAAATCGGTGATGATATTAAATCAGGTGTTAATAATGCCAAAACTATTGTTGTTGATGCTGTTGAGGAAGTGGAAACTGCCTATGATGATGCAGTTAAAAAACATCAGACAAAAAGGGAAAGAGAAAGAGCAGCAGACAGAGCAAATGATTTAAAAGAACTTATTGACCATAATGACGCAAAATATGGTTCTGACTGGAAATATACAGAGGATGGAAAGAAACTTTATGATGAATATTTTGAGAATTTAAAATACTCATACAAAGAAGATTCCAACGAGTATAAAAAGACAGTTAATGATAAACTTGCTTATGACAGGGAATATGCTGCTAAACAGAAGAAAGCGGAAGAAGAAGCTACAAAAAAGGTTAAAGAAGAAGAAGAAAAACGTAAAAAAGCAGCAGAAGAAGCCAAAAAGGAAAGAGAAAGAATTGAAAAAGACTATCAGACAAAAATACAGCAGCAGTATGGAACAACCATCAGAGAAACAGTTAATAACTATAAGGAAGAATTAAAATCCTTACAGGACTATCTTACTGTTCAGTTAAATGTTACTGCAAATACAAAAGACGCAAAAGACCAGATTAAGAAAGTTCTTAACCAAGTAAAAAATGCTTTAAAAGAAGCAAATGAAATAAATATTTTTGACTTGGAAAATGCGTCTGCTGGTTTAGAAAAATCATTCGACAGCATTAAAAAGATTTTTAATGCTAGGTTCAATGATGCAATTAATAAATCAAGTGAAGAAGCACAGAGAAAGATTAATGATGAAATAATCAGGTTGTTTGAAAAGACAATACAACCAGATTTGAATACAGAACTTGCTAAACTTCAAAGGGAACTTGATTTAACAAATTCAGACTTTAATATAAAGAAATTTATTCTTGGAACAGATGAAGAAGGTGAAATACAAAATGCTTTTGAAAACACAAGGATTAAACTTGAAGGTTTGAATACAGAACTTCAACATTATCAGGAAATTATAAGTTTTGTTGATGAAAATAATTTACTTCCATCAGATGAATATGATAAGGCAGTTGCAAAAGTAGAAGAACTTAATACTGAAATCAATAATGTTACTCTTGAAGGTTGGCAGAAAAGAGCCGAAATAAGTAAAACATATTTTCAAAAATCACTTGACCAAGTAGATAAAGACACAAAAAATGCAATTGCACAGTTTGAAATAAATAAATCAAAAAATGGTGGTTTAACAATTTGGGAAATGTTGGGTGGTGCTAATCCAGAAAAAGAACAAAAAGAATGGGATAGCATATATCAAATTGAAATGGATGGCCTTCAGCGAATTAAAGATTTGTGGGATGAAAGAAGAAAAGACCAAAATATCAGTTACGAAGAAAGACTTAATGCAGAAGAAGAATATCAAAATGCATTATTAAACATCCAGCAGAAAGAGGCAGAAAGAGAACAACACTATGCTGATATTCAGAATCAGTTACTACAGGAAAGAATAAATATGACAAAAGAGGCTGTTAGCCAAATAGCAAATTTATTCGGTTCGCTTGCTGATATTTATGAAGAAGATATTAAGGCAAAAGTAAAGGCTGGAAAAATGTCAGAAGCAGAAGCAGACAAGCAGTTTGAAAACATCAAAGCAATGAGAATTGCAGAAGCCGTTATCAATACCCTTGCAGGTTCAATTGGTGCTTTCTTACAAGCATCAGCAACATATCCACCGCCATACGGACAAATCATAGGTGGTGTTACAGCAGCAGCAGTTGCAGCATCAGGTATTGCACAGATTGCTAAAATAAAAAGTTCTTCAAGAAATGGTAGTGGTAGTTCTGCTGCATCATCTGCATCAGTTCCTGCACCTTCTACAGATTATGACTATAAACCAATGTATGTATCTAACACAACAGGTCAGGAAGATACAGAGAACTTAAGAAATGCATTAACAGAACAGCCAATAAGAGCCTACATAGTTGAGAGTGAAGTAACATCTTCACAAGAGTTAGCAAAGAAGCGTTCAGGAGAGGCTGATTTTTGATAAATAAAAGAGAGACAGTCATTTAGGCTGTCTCTTTATATTTCCACACAAAACCGTATGCTTGTTTTAGTTTACCATTACAACATCTTAAGATGTTTGAATGACAATAACCCAGTATTCTTTCAATTTCTCTAACACTTTCCCATTCTTTAATGAGATTATTATTTAAATCATATTGGAGTACTATTTTACTCTTTTTCCCATTTTTTGTTTTATCTGCTATCCTTGCAATTCTTGTGCCATATCTTTTATTAACGATTGGTTTTATAAATTCAAGATTGGTTGCTGAATTATTATAAATGTTTTCATCTTTATGATTACATTCTGCACCATCAAAGTATTCTCCACAGATTTCAGGAAAACTTGAACATATAACTTTATGTAAAGTTACATTCTGCGGTTTCTTGTCTTTATATAAGTTGATTTTTGCATAAAAATTATTGTGGATATAAGGGGTTAGTTTCTTGCCTGTATATAAAGATAAAACATATCCTGATGAATGTGCTAAATATTCTTTTGAATAATCATATTTAACTCCTTTATTCCAATAATATACTGGATTATAGTAACCTGTTTCCATATTAATTTATTAGTTAATTTATTACAAGAGTACAAAAAAAGTCCATAAAAAACAACACTGGATATTTTTAAATAAAAATCAATAATAATAATTTAAAAATATCTAATAATTATGGCATATACAGTAACAGGATTATCTTCATACGTTGAAGTTAATAAAGACACTCTTATTAAGAACGTAATTTTAGGTTACGACAAAGGCGATACTATCGCTAATATGCGTAAACAACTTGGTGTAAAAGGTACACAAAGATTAAACTATCTTGATGTTGACCCAGTTCTTCAGGACGGTTCAGGTTGTGGTTTCAGTGCACAGGGTTCAACAGTATTTACTGAAAGAGATATTACAGTAAAACCAGTTAAGTATAATGACCAATTTTGTAATGATACCCTTCTTGGTAAATACACTGAATATAAGGTTCGTTTCGGTGCTAATGCAAATGCAGACGAATTCGGTTTCGAATCTGAAATTCTTGGTGAAGTTGGTAGAAAGATTGATGAAAAACTTGAAAAAATCGTATGGCAGGGTGACACCGCACTTACAATCACAGGTCTTATTGACCTTGCAGAAGGTGCTGATAGTGCTTCTACCATTTCAGCAAACACTTCAAGTGCAAACACTGTTTATCAGAATGTAAAAGCAGTCATTATGGCTTGCCCAGAATACCTTCTTGACAAACTTGTTGTATTCCTTTCACCTGCTGATTTCCGTACACTTTGCTTCGAACTTACTGAAAACAGCAACCTTAAGATTGAAAAACAAGAGATAGAACAGGGCGAGTTTTATTTTCCAGCAACTTCTGTAAAGGTTCACAAAACCTTCGGTCTTAGTGGTGTAAAACGTATCTATGCTTCTCCTTGGGAAAACCTTATTTACGCAACCGATATGATGAATGACAGTGAAGAATACAGAGTATGGTTCAGCGATGACGATGACCTTCACAAGATTAAAGTAAAATGGGTTATGGGTGTTTCAACACTTTATCCAGATGCAGTTATTGTTGGTGATACAAGCAAATAATTTAGTATGCCAATTAATAATTAATAATAATAAGGTTAAAAATAATTAAGAAATTATGGCATATTGTATTTCTAACACATTAGCAGGTATCGCAACTGATTGCCAGAGTAATCTTGGTGGTGTTAAAGTTGTTTATATCGCAAATTATGCAGATGATATTTTCACCCTTGATGCATCAGGTAACACAGTAACTGGAATTAGTTCAGCATCAACTTGGTATCAGTACAATTTCCGTCAGGAATCAAGTAACTTTACTTCAACTCTTAACAAAGCAGCAGAAGGTTCAAACTATGTAAGTACAGAAATTGTTCTTTCATTCAGTAGAATGGAAACATCGAAACGAATCGAACTTAATGCGTTGGCACTTAATGAAATCGCAGTAGTTGTTGTAGATAACAATGGTGAATATCACTGCTTCGGTATTGATAGACCAGTATCAAGTTCAACAGGTGCTGGAGAATCAGGAACAGCATTTGGTGATGCAAACCGTTATACTATCACACTTCTTGCAACTGATGGTAAATTCGCACCTATGATGACACCAGAAGGAAAAGAAGCACTTAAAGCAAAAGTTGCTTAAAACTAATTTATTAGTAAATATTTAGATAACAGCCTAGTAAAACACTAGGCTGTTTCTTTATATTTCCATTTATACAAGTAGGCATAATTTGATTTTCCAAGACAACATCTGGAAATATTTGCTTGACTAAAACCCAATTGTCTTTGAATTTCAATACCAGAAGGCCATTCTTTTAAAAAATTCCCCTTCATATCGTATTGTAAAATAGGTTTAGATAATTTCTTTTTAATTGTTTCTCTACTTATTCTTTGCTGCCTAAAGTTATAGTTATTATTATATTCTTGTGTACACCATTCCAGATTAGATTTTTCCAAATCCACACTTCCATCATCATTTATCCAAACAAAATTATTGCTTTTGTTTTCGTCTTTATGATTAACAATAGGTAATTTATTTGGATTGGGAATAAATGCCTGTGCGACCAAACGGTGAACTTTTAATGTTTTAGCAATACCATTATTACGCAAACAAATAGTATAATAAGAATCTTTATCATACTTTGTTTTCAATATCATTCCTTTTCGTAAAGCAAATCCACATCTGGATTTATAATGTTTTACATATTTGTCTAAACTCCTTACTCTTCCAAAATTGCTAATTTGATAGTAAGGGTAATTTTCTATACTTTTCCAAATTTCTTTCATATTCAATTTTTATATTTTTGATTTCGTTTTATCAATTATTATGCCAAGTTTAACCAAGAATTATATAAAAAATATTTTAAATAAACTGAAATTATGACTATAAAATTAACAAATACCTTAACAAATAAGGTGTATTTCATACAGAATTTAACAGAAAATTCATACAGTACAGATATGTTCTATTGTTTTGATATATCATTACCAGCAGATATTCAGGATGGAGAATACGAATATATTTTGCTTGATGATGATAGCGAAGTGGTAAGGGGATTGTGTCAGGTTGGTGATTATGAACCAAACAACACAACCTATAATAATAATGACGATGAAATAGTTGTTTATAATGGATAATAAAATACAGGTTGCATTTGCAGCCATTAATCAGAGATTAGTTGAAAAGATTCCAGAAAATAAAGTTATTACAGCAAACACCAATAGTTATGCATACTGGGGTGATAACAATCGTTATCCTAATTTTTTATACTCTTGTTACAAAGATTGTCCTACTTTGCAAAGTATAATCAATGGTTATGTTGACTATGTTATTGGTAATGGTATTAGTTCAACAATTCTTCCTAAACCAAATTCAGGTCAGGATTGGGATGAGTTTATTACAAATGTTGCTTCTGACTATCTGTTATTTGGTATTACTTACATTCAGGTAATTAGAGATAAAGTAGGTAGAATTATTGAGTTACATTGGTTAGATAGTAGATTCTGTAGAACTGATGTAGATAATGAACTTATTTACTACAACGAGGACTATGCAAAAAATTATGTAAGAACCACAAAACAATTGATTTACCCAAAGTTTATGAAAGATACTGCTTTTCCAGCATCTGTAATAATTATTAAAACTCCGTTCAGTAGAGATACCTACGGAACACCAATTTGGCAGTCAGCACTTAAAGATGTAATGGTAGAGATAGGTATTACAGATTTTCATTTAAGTGTTTTGGATAATAACTTTTGCCCAAGTGGTATTATTAATTTTAACAATGGTGTTCCAACACAAGAACAACAAGACGAAGTAGAAAAATTGGTTACAAAGAAGTTCACAGGAACAGCTAATGCAGGTAGATTTATGCTTGCTTTTAACAATGGTAAAGATAATGCTGTAACTGTAGAAAAATTCAATGATGATAACTTTGATAAAAAGTATGACTTATTGGCAAAGAAAACAAAAGATAATATTTATGCTGCCTTAAGAGCAAACCCACAGTTGTTTGGTAACACATTAAATACTGGATTTGCAGACCAAGATTTTGATAAGTCATTTAGAATCTTCAACCGCACTGTTATTTTCCCAATCCAAAAGAGAATTGTTGATGGAATAGATAAGATTTTTGGTGTAAAAGGCAGTTTATCAATTGAACCATTTGGTATTGATTTCACAGAAGAAGAAACTGTAGATAATACAGAAAGTGTAGAATAATAAGATAATTAATGAGTTTTAGATATGGTAGATGTTTTATTGCTGTCAGAGGATTATTTAAAAACTAATTCATCAATCAATGAAAATTATTTTGGCCGTTGGTTAAGACCCGCTATTAAAGAAGCGCAAAACATTGGCTTGCAACAGATTATTGGACAGTGTTTGTTTGAAAAGATAATTAACTTGGTAAAAACAAGTGAAATAACACTTGATGAAAATGCTGCATACAAAGATTTACTTGATAACTATATCAGGGATTATCTTATTTACGAAACATTAAAAGAAACAGTTCCTATTGCAAATGTAAAAATAGCCAATATCGGTACTAAACTTACAGAAGATGAGAGAATTGTATCATTAACACAAGGGGAAGCAGATTTACTTCAAAAATCTTTTAATGATAAAGCAGATTTCTATACAAAACGGATGCAGGATTTCATTCTTAATAATTTAGATGCATTTCCAGAAATTGAACAATGTGAGTGCGATTGCAGATATGTTGTTAAACCTTGCTTAAAAGCAACAGCAACAACAAATTTATACTTAGGTGGAGATTACGGAAAGAGGGTGTATTAAGCACCCTCTTTATATTTCCACAAAAAACGACCTGCTGATTTTACTTTTCCTTTCAAACAACAGCATATTCCAGAACTTTTAATTCCTGTTTGTCTTGATGCTTCTGCTAAAGAACAATAAGTATTAATATAATTACCTTCCAAATCGTATTGTATAACTTGTTTTGATTGGTCGATTCTATTTGTTAACTTTTTTACTGCCCTTGCCAATCTTGTACCAAAGTGATTATTGTCTGAACCAGAAAGCCATTCAAGATTTTCAATTCTATTATCTAAAATATTTTCATTAATATGATTACATTCAGCATCTTTGAACCATTCTCTTTCTTTAAAAGTAGATAAAACCAACCTTGAAACAATTATTGAATACGGATAACAATTTTTTCGCAAATAAACAGTATAATAACCCGATTTATTTATATATTGTCTTAAAACACATTCATTTACTGGTATTTGCTTGTGTCTATTAGATTTGGTTCTTTCTAAACTTTTAACATTACCAAGATTACTTACTTCATATAATCCAGTAAAATCAATAACTGTACCATCAAATTTAACATACTTTGCAGGAATCCATATTTCTTTCATACTCTAAATTGTTTAAAATTTTTACAAGAGTACAAGAAAAATATTTGGGAAACAACACTGGACTAAATAAATATTTTAAATAAAAGAAATTATGGAACTTCGATTAGAAAGAAAATACAAGAAAGAAAAGTACACCATTGGTAATTTATATATCAATGGTAAATGGTTCTGCAATACTATGGAAGATAAAGACAGAGGTCTTTATCAAGCAATGCCTGTTGATTACATTAGACAACAGAAAGTATATGCAGAAACAGCAATTCCTTATGGAAGATATGAAGTTACATTAAAAGTACAATCACCAAAGTTCAGCAAACAAATTAAATATGAAAAATGTAAAGGGTATCTTCCAAGGTTACTTGATGTACCTGCATTTGATGGAATTCTTATTCATATCGGGAACACAGCAGAAAGCAGTGCTGGATGTATTTTAGTTGGAATAAATAAAGTAAAAGGAAAAGTAATTGAATCAACTGAATATTTCTGGAAACTTTATGATATTTTAAAAGAAGCATCTGATAAAGGTGAAAGAATTTTTATAAATATTACCGATTAATCTTGATTATTAAAAAATTTTTATGTATATTTGTAATGAAATTCAAGTTTTAGGAATTTCATACTATTTATTATTAGAAAACTTAATTTTACTCCCCAAGAGACAGACATAAGATAGAGATATATTACTTTAATGAACATATATATCAATGGGTTATTGACTGAAATCTTGGGGCAGTTGATAACCCAAAATTTTTTTATTATGGATAAACCAAACATTATTATTGAAGAAGATTATCAGCAACTCTATAATGAGTTAAAAAGAAAACACAAAAATGTTTGTAAGAATTACAGCGATTATGTAAAAAGACATAAGGAATGTGTTAAGAATTATGAACACCAGATTGCAAACATTGTTTTAAAGAAAGACAAAGAAATTAGAGAATTAAAAAGATTATTAAAAACAATTCGTCAAGATACCATTTCAGAATTATTGATGATGTTCGAAGAAGGTAAATTGCGAATGATAAAATAAGACATAAGACCATTTAATGTTCCTTGTGGCGGACAAAGGATTCCACAAACAAAAAACCATCCTTACTACAGTTGGCGTTAAGCGGAGATAATTTCAAGGACTTAATGTGAAATACAGGCGAACCAAGTGCAAGACCCACCTGTTTCCAAACCTAAAATACTAATACTTGCAGGGATGCATTTAAGCACAGGGGGTAGTTGATAGAGTACCGTAGTCGGGGCAAATACTATAAGGAAAGATAATTAAGTTTATCCCTATCAATTCTGGAAAACAATACATTAAGTGGTATAGTAGTAACGATACTATGAGTTATTAAACAGTAAGTATATTAAATAAAAAAGAATTTGGATGAACAGGTACTTGCACAGGTTTAATAACTCCCCGTATGTCCAGACTTGATTATTAAATATTTTTCTTGTATTATTGTAAAAAATTTAAATATTAAAACTTATGATAGATTATAAAACTTTTACAAAATTATTCTACTTTATATTTACTTGCAAATCATTTTACTTTCAAAGCAGGTGTTGTTTTATGGCGATAATGCAGTATCACAACATTTTTGCAAGAGATAAAGAAGAATTTGAAATACTATACACAGCATTTTACAAACTGTTTTCTGTAGAGTACAAAGAACTAAAAAGAGTGATTGAATATTATTCAAAACTTAAATGGCTTGAAGCAACTGAAAACAATACTGGTTTTATAGTAAAGATAAACTATAATGAAATTGAAAACTTTAGAAACAAATACCTAAAAACACATTAATATGAAATTAGAAACAGCAGAAAAATGGGTAGATAGAGAAGTTGGCCCAATCACTAAACTTAAGACACATTACACAACAACTGAAATGGATGGTATATTGTATGAAATAAATGATATTCTTTATTTCTTGAAGAATCTATATGTTACACCACAATCCAGAGTTTTCTTAAGAGATAGGATTACAGAAGCAGGTAAACAACTTAAACAATTATCATTTACTAGAGAAGATAAGAAAGCAGAAAGAAGGGATGAAATAGTAGAACGTTTGAGAGAGTTGTACACTAAAGCAAATGCAACAGTACACTTGCCAACTGTCGAATATCAGGAAGTGGTGGAGAAAATGAACAAATATCTGACAGCACTTTATCTTAAAGATAAGAATGAAGGAAATTTGACAGAAAAGAAACGTCTGGATTGGATTCGTAGGTTGAAACTTTTTGCAGAAAT
>JAFRDD010000045.1 GCA_017404025.1 Clostridia bacterium | reverse complement strand
CGTTTATAATTCTTATAAAAAATAGATTAGTTGCACTGAACTAATCTATTTGTATAACTGCTTGTCGTACAAAAAAGACTGTCATTACTGACAATCTTTTCGGTAAATTACTATAAATCAATAACTATAAAATTGTAATTTATGATTTACTTATTACTTTTTTCTGTCAACTTTTTTGTTTACACTATTGCTAATAATATAGAAATTTGAAATATAGCTACTGATAAAATTCTTATTTTCCATTTTCAAATTTTAATTTTTTTTGGCGCTTAGCTTCAAATTTCCAATAACCATGATTACGATTTCGATGTTTTTTTTGAATCTTGTTTTGATTGTTTTTCATGTCTTGTTCAGCATTTAATATAATAGCTTTTTTTTCGTTGGAAACAAATTTAAGAAAAACATCATATAGGTACAGCCATCCATCGTATGAGATTTCAGTAAGCGTTGACTCTAATTTAATTTTTAAAAACTTGCAAATGCGTTTTTGTTGCTCATAAGTAAACAATTTTTTTGTTTTATCTTTGAAAGTATTTCCAGATGCTAAAAATATATATGACAGAAAATTTCTATAGTCTATCGCATCCTCAACATCAGCAGATGTTTTTCTTTGAAAGTGAGCAAAACATATTCGTGCATTTGGCACAGGATAAAAATCTGATGGTTTAAACTCATAAATCAATTCAGCGGAAAACCAAGGTTTGTATAAAAGAGACCTCAAACTTTCGTTATAAAAGGGCTGTCCAGAATACCTGAGAAAAGCCTCATACTGCATTATGAAATATATATCTTCAGGAGGATTATCGGCTTCAAATACCTTTTTCACAATATCAGCAGTTATGTTAAATGGAATATTTGCACATACTTTATATGGTTCTTTTACTGATATTTTATATTTTAAAAAATCCATCTCTATTATTTGAACTTTTTTAGATTCTTTATACTTTTCAGATAAAGTTTTCGCTAATTTCGCATCAAACTCTATTGCTATAACTTGCTTGCTTTTTTTTGCAAGTTCAATGGTAATAATTCCTTTTCCAGGACCTATCTCAATTATAATATCGTCATTACAAATATTACTCTTTGATAACAAAGTCGCTACAAGTTGTTTACTATGTAAATAATTTTGCGAATGTTCTATTCCCATAAATACCTCCTTTACAAATTACTATTTGTGCTAATCAATAATAACTAACACAAGTATTATATCATAATTCTGGTTGTATGTCATCTATCTCTTTTTGTTCTTTTTCATAATCGCTAGACTCAATACGTAGACTATTATCTACTCTATCTTGATAAACATCTATTTTATTCTTATCTTTGATATAAATAGAATCTTGTATATGGACTAATTTAACAATTCTCTCTAACATTTTTGTTAATTTTTCTTTTAATATCTCAATTATTCTAGAACTACTTCTAGTCTTTGTTTCTGGTTCATAATAAGATATTATTCTTTCTTTCATTGAATTTAAATTCCTATCATAATCAATATCTATGTTTAAAGTATTAACATCTTCATTGATATAATTATACTCCTTAACTTCATTTCTTACCCTGTCCTTATATATAGACTGTACTTCTTTAATAAAATAATTAACTTTATATCTATTTTCTTCATAATTCATAGCTGAAAAATTATTTACATTGTAACCTTTCTTAAAATCTTTTAAAGAAGTTCCTTTCTCTTTATTCATTATAAAATCATTAGCATTACAAATATTTTTAAGTTCTTGTTTCAATTTATTGTTTTGCCTTATATATTCCTCTTTAGGATTATTTCTTCCTATATGCTTTTCTGATAATTCCTTATTTTGTTTTTCTGCTCTTAAAGACCAATCAATCTTTAATAGTTCTCTTAAAATCATATCCTTACATTCGTACACAAACTTTTGAGATTTAAAATATTCATTTTTATCAGAAAAATATCTCGTAGTACCTTTCTGTAATACTGTACCTTTTTCAACTATCTTTACTGCTTCTGACTTTTTACACTTATGACCTGTGCTATCATAATAATATGTTCTCAGTGCTCTTTTTTCTTCTATTATTTTTGGATCACTTAATTTTTCTCTTTCACTAAATACTAAATGGCAATGTTTATTTTTTACTTTTACATTCTCTTTTACTTTTTCATTGTAATGTATTGCACAAGCACACTCTACACCATACCTTATTTTAAAAGTATCACAAATATCTTTAGCTGATATATCTGAATTTAATGGTATTCCTATTATCAATTCTCTTGCTTCACAACACTTTCCTCCAGCTTTTGTTTCTTTATGTCTTTCTCTACTTTCTTTTGCTAACATACTCCAGAACTCACTATCTGTAGTATTGTGATAATCTAATATGTTCTCTTGTTTCTTTTCGTCTGTCATATATTTTATTCTACCTTTTACATTTCCTAATTTTCTACTGCTTAAATACCCACTCATTTTTCTCACTTCCTTTGTACATTTCCTTTTGTCGTTTGCAAAACTCTAAAAGCATTGCAAATACTGACTTTTTTTATTTATAAAT
This sequence comes from Clostridia bacterium, assembly GCA_017404025.1. GTDB lineage: Bacteria > Bacillota > Clostridia > TANB77 > CAG-508 > CAG-269. The sequence continues at coordinate 81 of JAFRDD010000045.1, read as the reverse complement.
CTATTGAATCACTCCACTTTTTAGTATATAATTAACATATCAACTTAACAATAACATACTAAAAAGAAGGAGTGTTTCAAT
>JAFRDD010000014.1 GCA_017404025.1 Clostridia bacterium | reverse complement strand
TAGTATATCTAACCATAGACTGAATTGTTTTATCAACATTCCATTTTATTGTATAAATTGATTTTAAATTATATTTAATCAATAAATTATTATAAAAATCTTTTTCCAAGTTAAAATTAGGTGATAGATGATCATTATTATTAACAAATAAAACAAGTCCATCTAAAATGTAACGGTATCCCTTGCTAGAAGTATTAAATTCAAAATTCGACAATATTTTATTAAAATTCTCATATGTTTTAAATTCTTCTTTTTCATTATCTAATAAAGACAATTTATATATAAAATCTTCAACAGAAAATGGTTTTATAAAAGTATCTTTAATAAATGGATAATCTGCAATATTATTAAGTAAATTAGGGTATGCAGTAATAAGTATTACATCAGGAATAGTAGTAAACTCACTTTGTAATTTTTTTAAAACTTCCACTCCATTCATTTTGGGCATTTGTAAGTCTAATAATACTACATCTGGTTGTAGTTCTTTAACTAAGCTCAAGACCTCTAGTCCATTTGTTGCAATTCCTTGAACATGTATATTATGTATGTTATTAGTTTCTAAATAATTAAATAAATTTATATCAAATGATTTATTATCATCAGCAATTATAACATTTAGCATAAATAGGCTCCTTTATATATAATAAACACCAACATTTTAAGACAAATTACATAAAATTTCAAGTAGATTATAAAATGTATTTTTCTACTTTTTTCTACTTTTATTCAAATTAAAGCATATAGATGATATCTTATTAGATGGAGTAATAGAAAATAAAAGGAAAAAGGAGAGAAAAAAGATGAATTTTGCAAAAAGAATTATAGCAAGTTTTATAGCTATTATAATTATTTCAACGACTGTTTTACCAAGTTTAAGTATTGCTGTAGATAATATTATTGCAGATGAAAAAGAAACTAATACAGAAAATCAAGTAAATGAAAATGTAATAATCCAAAAGCAAGAAGAACAGTCAAATGCCAAAGAAAATGAAGAAGTTGAAAGTAGCAAAGAAAATAATACTGAAAAAACAGAACAAGATTTAGAAAATAAGGAGAATGAAAGCGAAGATGAAAATGATACTAAAAAAAGTATAGTTTCAAAAGAAATATTAGAAAAAAAGCCAGAATTAGAAGCGGAGTCTACTAAAGAAATTGGAGAAAAAGTAGCTGTAGATGAACATAGTATTACGTATAAATTGGATAATAAAACTTATAAAAAAGTGTATTCAGCATATCCAAATACATTTGTAGATAAAGACGGAAATACTAAAGAAATAGACAACACACTAATAGCTGAAGATGAGAATTATACAAATTCAGCCAACAGTTTTGATGTTACATTACCAAAAAATGAAATAAAAGAAGACAAGCCAATAACAGTAGAGAACAATAATAAAAAATTAGAATTAATACCAACAGAAGGAGATTTTTCACATTCTGTAACATTAAAAAATGCAGTTAGATACAACAATGTATTTGATGGCATAGATTTCCAATATACATCTTTAAATATTTCATTAAAAGAAGATATTATTTTAAATAAGCAAGTTGAAAAGAACGAATTTATTTACAAGATTAATTCAAATGATAATTTAAATTTCAAACAAGAATCAAATTATGTAATGGTATATGACGAAAATGGAGAAAGAATTTATACAATAGAAGCACCAATAATGGAAGATGCTAACCATGAATTAAATGCCGGAATACAAGTATTATTAGAGGAAAAAGAAGAAGGTAAATTTGTAAAAATAATTGCAGACAAAGAATGGTTAGAAGCTCCAGAAAGAGCATATCCAGTAAAAATAGACCCAACTATAACAGGAAATCAAGATCAACATGATTATTTTGTGCCAGTACAAGAATATGAACCAGACTTAGAGCTTGGAAACATTAATTTTACATATGTAGGTTATGATAATGGAAAAGCAACAGGAACAGGTGGTTCAGGACATGGTATTGTAAGAATATATTCAAAAATAAACATAGGAGATATTCCACAAGATGCAGTAATACAAGAAGCAACATATACAGTATATCAAAGGTCAACTTTTTACCAAAGGAGTAACAGCACAGGTAATAGAGGAGAAATGGCTTTATATGCTGTAACACAAGACTGGGGAGGAAACATGTCTTGGAATAACCAGCCATTTGAAGGACAAGAATTTATAGATTCAAATCAAATATTAGACTCAGCTGGTTATTTAACATACAATATTAGAGATTTAGTAAATGATTGGGTTCAAGAAATAAAGCCTAATAAAGGAATCTGTTTAAAAATGACTGCAGAAAATACTATGCAGTGTGAATTAATAGGTTCTGCAGCTGCAGGAAATACCATAGATCCAACATTTGCGCCAACATTTTCTATAACATATGTTATACCATATGCAGTAGACGAAGATTTAGACTTAAATGCTTTAACAATAAATTTAAGACCTATGACAGAAAAAAATATTAGTGGAAAATTGCAATTTGATGGAGTATTTGCAGAAGGAATTTCAAAACCAGGATCAATAGTAAATTACTGGATAAATCCATATGAAGGATTTATAGGAAGTGCTTATGCATATGACAGATATAAATTTCCAAACAGTGAGATTTTTGAAAGTTTATTCCCAGAAGCTAACAAATATAAAGACAAAGTTGGAAATTGGCAAACAGGAAATATTTATACAACACCACAATTCGACAAATTATATAAATTTTTTGCACAAGCAATAGATAGCAATGATAATAAATCAGAAGAAAAAACAAGTGAAGGTTTTGTTGTTTACAAAGTTAAACAAAGAGATACAATACCATATATTGCAAATTATTACGGTGTACCAGTAAAAACAATAATGAGAGATAACAGAGTACAAGATACACTTTTAGTAGAGAATAACACACTATTTATAAGAAATCCAAATCAAAATGCAGAAAATCCATATAACCCAGAACCATTAACAGACATGCAAAAAAAGGAAATTGATGGAGCTTTAAGAGGAAGACATTTGCATTGTGAATATGGATATGAGCCAGTTAATCTAAATACAGGTAATTTCTATATGGCAAAAACAGATGCAACAATACCTGAAATAAATAGCAATTTCTCAATAAATAGAACATATAACTCAACTGGCGAAGGTTATAATTCTATGTTTGGTAGAAATTGGAATTTTGAATATGCAGAAAGTTTAAGTAAATTAGAAGATGGAACAATTACGTATTTTAAAGGAGATGGAAAAACATATTATTTTAAACCTGACGGAAATGGTGGATTTACAACTCCTTTTGGAACAAACTTAAAACTAAAAAAAATTGAATATAATGTTGAAGAAGATTCAGAAAAAAGAACAAAATATGAAATATCTAATGGAACAGATGAAACAAGAAAGTTCAATAGTTATGGATTATTATCAAGCGTTATTGATAACCAAGGGCATGAGACTACAATAGAATATAATGAAGAATTAGAAATAAGCAAAATTATTTCTCCAACTGGAAAAACATATAAATTTACTATACAAAATGGAAAAATAACAAAAATAGAATTGCCAAACAAGGGGTTATTGCAATATGAATATGATGAAAATAGTAATTTAGTAAAATTTACTAATGCAGAAGGAAATTCAGAAAGCTATAAATATGACGAAAAAAATCGAATGATAGAATGTATTGATTCAAATGATGTTACAAGTGTAAAAAATGAATATGATGAACAAAACAGAGTTGTAAAACAATATGATGCAAAAAATCAAATGGTAACATTAAATTATGAATATGGAAAAACAATTTCAATTGATGCAAATGGAAATGTTACAACTTATTATTATAATGAAAGATATTATACAACAAAAATAGAGCATCCAAATGGAGTGACAGAAGAAAAAGAATATGATGAAAATGGAAATTTAATAAAATATAAAGATAAATCAGGAAATGTTACAAATTATGAATATGACACTAATCGTAATCAAACAAAAGTAACAAGAGCAGATGGTGCTATTTGGACAGCAGAATATAATGAGTTAAATAAGCCAACAAAAATTGTAGATTTTGATGGGAAATTTGTTATATATGAGTATGATGCTAAAGGAAACTTACTAAAAACAACAGATAATGCAGGAATTACAAATACATATACTTATGATGGACAAGATAGATTAGTAAGTAAAACAGATCCAAATGGAAATGTAACAACATATACATTTAATGGAGCAAATATTACATCTATTACAGATGCAGAAGGAAATACAAGTAAAATTTATTATAATGAAATGAATCAGGTAACAGGTCTTGAAAATGCTAAAGGTGAAATAAAAAGAATAACATATAACAAAAATGGAGATAAAACATTAGAGCAATTTCCTGATGGTTCGACAAATATCTACAATTATGATTCAAAAGGAAGATTAGTATCAACAGTAGATGCAAAAGGTAATTTAACAGAATATCAATATGATATTACAGATAATGTAATAAGAGCAATTAAGCCAGATGGTGGTATTATAACAATAGAATATGATGCTAATAAAAATAAGACAAAACAAATAGATGAATTAGGAAGAACAACAACATATCAATATGATTCATTAAATAGATTAATAAAAGAAAAAGATGCTGATGGAAATATAACTAAGTATGAATATGATAATTCCGATAATATTGTTAAAGTAACAGATGCTCTATCACATAGTACTGAAATGAAATTTGATACAATAAAAAATGTTATGTTAGAAGAAAAAGATGCTAATAACAATGTAGCAAAATATGAATACAACACAATTGGATTAATAACAAAGAAAACAGATAAAGATGGATTAATTACAGAATATGTATATGATGATGTAAATAGAATTAAAGAACAAAAATCACCAACAGGAGAAATTATTACATACACATATGATAACAATGATAATGTATTAAAAGTAGAGAGCAATTCTGGAAGAAAATATTCTTATGAATATGACAAACTAAATAATATAACCAAAGTAATAGATGCAATGGGAAATGAGCAAGAAATTTCTTATACAGCTGTACAAGACATAAAAGAAGTAAAAGATGTAAATGGAGAAATAACAAAATATAAATATGACTCAATGGGAAGAGTTACAGAAATTCAAAATCAATTAGATAATATAGAAAAATATTCTTATGATGCTAATGGAAATCAGTCACAATATGTCGATTTTAATGGAAATAGCACAAATTATGAGTATGACAGTTTAAATAGAATAAACAAAAAAATAGATGCTTTAGGTAATATAACAAAATATGAATATGATAGTGTGGGAAATTTAGTAAAAGAAACAGATACAAATGGAAATACAACAACAAGCGAATATTCTGTAAAAAATCAAATTACAAAAGTTACAGATGCAAATGGTCATAGTTATAAATTAGAATATGATGGTGTAGGAAACAATACAAAAATAATTGATGCAAAAGAAAATGAATTTACACTAGAATATGATAATGAAAACAATTTAATTAAAACAACAAATGCAATAGGTACAGTAACAAATTATGAGTATGATGCAGTAGGAAGAGTTACATCAGTATATGATAGCTTAGGCAACAGAATGAATTATACTTATGATAAAGGAAGACTTGTAAAATTAGAAGACAACACAGAAAGAACAATAGAATATGAATATGATTTAGCAGAAAATGTAACAAAAATAAAAAATTATGATGATACAGTAACAGAATATGAATATGACTTACTAAATAGACTAACAAAATACAAAGACCCAGAAGAAAAAGTTACTACATTTGAATATGATAAAACAGGAAATTTAATACAAAAAACTGATAGCAGCGAAAGAATTTGGAAATATGAGTATGACAAATTAGGCAATATTAAAAAGTCAATTGATCCACAAAATGCAATAACATCTTTTGAATATGATGCAAATAACAATTTATTAAAAACAATAAATGCACTAGGAAATGCTAAAAAATATGAATATGATGAATTAAATAGAATAACAAGTATAATAAACGAAAATGAAGCAGAAACAAAAATTGAATATGACAATTTAAGTCGAATAATGTCAGTACAAAAACCAGAAGGTGGAAAAATTAGGTATTCATATGATGGAGTAGGAAATGCAACAAAACAAATAGATGAATTAGGAAATGAAACAAATTATTCATATGATGAATTAGATAATTTAGCAGAAGTTATAAACCCAAATGGAGCAACAACAAAATATGAATATGATGCATTATCAAATCTTACTAAAATAACAGACGCACTTGGAAATGTAACAAATAATAAAGTAAATGCAAATGGTTTATTAGAAGAAAAAACTTTAGCAAATGGAGCAAAATATAAATATTCTTATGATAATGCAAAAAGACTAACAAAAGTTTCTGCACCAGAAGGAGTAGAAAGAACATTTAAATATGATAAAGCAGATAATTTAATAGAAGAAATAGACTCTAAAGGAAATAGCACAAATTATGAATATGACATAATGAAAAGATTGATAGGTGTAACAAATGCTAAAGGAAATAAAACAAGCTATGAATATGATGCAAAAGGAAATTTATCTTCAGTAATAGATGCAAAAGGTGCTATAACAAAATATGAATATAATATAGTAGATGAATTAGAAAAACAAGTAGACCCAACAGGAGTAGTAACAATATTTGAATATGATGTTTTAGGAAATGTAACAAAACAAGATAGGTCTGGTGGAAGAGTTACAACTTATGAATATGATAATGTTGGAAACTTGGTAAAATCAATAAATGCATTAGGAAATAGTAAAACATATACATATAATAAGGAAAATAATATAACAGCTACAACTGATGAACTTGGAAATAAAAATACATTTAAATATGATTTAAAAGGACAATTAATAGAAAGTAAAAATGCAAAAAATGCAAAGAAAACATATACATATGATGTAAATGGAAACATATCATCTGTAACAGACGAACTAGGAAATATGAAAAAATATAGTTATGACTTATTAGATAGACTAGTTCAAGTAGAAGACGAAAAATCTCATAAAACGACATATAAATACGATAGTGTTGGAAATATGACAGAACAAACAGATGCAAATGGAAATGTTACAACATACAATTATGACCAATTAAGTAGATTAAAACAAATAACAGATGCTAAAGGAAATGTAACAACTTATAATTATGATACATTAAGTAATTTAAAAGAAGTAATAAAACCAGATGGAAAGAAAATAAGTTATGATTATGATAAAATAAATAGCTTGATTTCAAAAGAATCTGAACAAGATGAAACAATAAATAGTATGTATGCCTATGACCAAACAGGAAAATTAGTAGAAATGTATGACAGTATAGGAAATACTTCTTATGAATATGATGAAGCAGGAAGAATTAGAAAAGTAACAATACAAGATGGAAAACAATTAGAGTATAAATATGACGAATTAAGTCGATTAAACGAAATAGTTTACCCAGATGGTAAATCAGTAAAATATACATATGATGTATTAGATAATTTAAAAACAGTAACAGATAGAGATGGAAATGTTACAACATATGAATATGATGCAAAAAATAGAGTAGTAAAAGTTACAAGACCAAATGGAAGTTATACAACAATAAATTATAATGAACTAGATGGAGTAAGCAAATTAGAAAATAATACAGCAAGTGG
>JAFRDD010000044.1 GCA_017404025.1 Clostridia bacterium | reverse complement strand
ATTGAAACACTCCTTCTTTTTAGTATGTTATTGTTAAGTTGATATGTTAATTATATACTAAAAAGTGGAGTGATTCAATAGATTTATAAATAAAAAAAGTCAGTATTTGCAATGCTTTTAGAGTTTTGCAAACGACAATATATATAGTTTAAAAGGATGTGAAAATATGGCAAACGAAATAAAAGATTTATCAATTCAAAGTACAATTTCAAATGAAGAAATAAAAAATCTAATTTATACAATACGAGGAAAACAAGTAATGTTGGATAGTGATGTTTCAATGTTATATCATTATGAAACTAAAAATGTTAACAAAGCAGTAAAAAGAAATATTGAAAGATTTCCAGAAGAATTTTGCTTTCAGTTAACAGATGAAGAAGTAAAAATTTTGAGGTTCCAAATTGGAACCTCAAATGATAATACTATATCAAAAGACTCAAGAGGTGGTAGAAGATATTTACCATATGTATTTACTGAACAAGGAATTGCAATGTTAGCAGGAGTTTTGAAAAATGAAATAGCTGTAGCAGTAAGTATAAATATAATTAAATCATTTATAGAAATGAGAAAATTCCTAAATTCAAATGGACAGATATTTGAAAGATTAACAAATGTAGAATACAAATTACTAGAACATGATAAAAAGTTTGATAAAGTATTTAATCAGTTACAACAGGAAGAAAATATAAAACAAAAAATATTTTTTCAAGGACAAATATATGACGCATATCTTTTAATAATTGATATTATTAAAAGAGCAAATAAAAAGATTACAATTATTGATAATTATATAGATGATAGCATATTAAAAATGCTAACTAAAAAGAATAAAAATGTTGAAGTAATTATAATAACATCAGATAAAAGCAATATAGAAAATATTGATATAAAAAAGTTCAATAAAGAATATCCTATTCTGAAAGTTGCTAAAACAGATAAATTTCATGATAGATTTATTATAATAGACAACAAAGAATTATATCATTGTGGAGCTTCAATAAAAGATTTAGGTAAAAAGTGTTTTGCAATTAATAAAATTGAAGATATAAGTATTATAGATAAATTAGTAAATGAATAATTATATTATAAATAGTAGATATTCTGTTATGTAAAAATATCTAACTAAAATCTAACCAAAGTAAAAATAATTTACAAAAATACCTTGAAATTTGAAAATACTATTATTACTAAAATTCATTAGAAAAGTAGTAAAATTTATTAGATTTTCAAGGCATTAAAGTTACTTAACAAACCATAAAAAATCTTAAAGGATTTTTACATGAAAACATGTTGAGTGTGTTGCGGTGATTGGTCAAATTAAATAAAATATAAGTTAAAGTTTTTCTCTAAATAAAGCATTTTTATGCTTTATTTTTTTGAGTAGATTTTAGAAAATATAAATAATAATGCATAAGAAAAGTTGCAATAAAGGATAGTTAATCTAGTTGATTATGAAAATGCCACAAAATCGATTGTCATGCGAAAAATAAATATTGAATAATGACTATATATAGTCAGAAAATACTCAAAAAAACCTAAAATTATGGGTACAGTAAAAGTGTACTCCAAAATTTAAAAGTGCACTCGCTAAAAGCAACGCTTTTAGGCTGTTCACGGGAGTCGAGTAGACTCCTTGTTCCTGCAAAATTGCCAAAGGGCAATTTTGAACGACTTAAGTTTAGAGAAAAGATAAAGTCGAAAAATAAAGCGGGAAAAGATATAAAGATAAATGTTAATAAAAATGGCAATATAAAATTTAGTGAAATTATTGATAATATATAAAAAATATAGTAAAATAATTATATAGTATAAATAAGGAGGTGCATAGAAATGACTGCAACAAAACAAGAATTATATAATACAATTGATTTGATTCCAGATTCAGTTGCTAAAGAATTATTGAATTATGCTGATTATTTAACTTCAAAATATATTGAAAAGACTATGCCTGATAGATTAATTATAAAAGATTAAGTACAATGTAAAAATTCTAGATGAAGCCAAGGACGATATTAAAGAAATTATAATATATATAAAGACAAAATTAAAAGAGCCAGAAATTGCTAAGCAACATAGTAAAGCTTTCAAGGAAGAAATCTCAAAACTAAAAGATACTGCTGATATATATAATGTTATTGATAATGAAATAACAGGAAAAATTGATATTAGAAAAATAAATGTAAAAAACTTTATGATTTTCTATAGAATAATTGAGAAAACAAAGGAAGTGCAAGTCATTGCAGTATATTATTCTGGTAGTAATTGGCAAAAAAATATAAAATACAGATAGAATGTATTAAAGGAGGAACATACATGTGGTGTTCTTTTTTTGATGGAAAAAACTCTTATAAATTGAATAGGTGGCATGAAAGGATATCTATTTTATAGGTGTCTTTTTTTCGTGCTATAACGAGAGATGCCATAAACTCGTTATAAAATAATAAAGTGAAACGTCTGGTCAGCAAACGCTATAAAATGACTTGCAGTATTTTTAACGGTCTATTGAAAATATATGTGTAGGTGAGATTTCGTAACGCAAACTCACAATAAACAAAGAGTTCTAGGAGGCAAAACTTGAATGATGGATATATTGGTGTAAAAAGTGTGGGCAAGTATGCACAAGGACTTTAAAAGTCAGCATCAGTAGTAGATTTAAATCTACATACTAGACTGCCATAAGCGAGACGACGGAAATAGAGGGGTTTCGTTTATGGTGTATTATTTTTTTATGAACATAAGGGGATAATACACCATTTTACTCTGGCTCTGAAATTTCAGGGTTTCAGGGCTTAAGAATTAAAACTGTCAAAAAGACGTAAGTCAAATAGAATAAAGGATTGCGAGAATAAAATAAATTTAAAAATCAAGTTAATTTCATTGACATTTTTACGGTAAAGGATTGTATATATAGTAAGTATTAGTGATGTTGAGAAACAAATAAAAAGCCATAAAGGAAGATTGGCTTTTAATGGTCATCAACTTTTTAATGCTATGGTTTTGGGTTTAGAAGATAAAAAAGTAAGTTTGGGTAATTATGAAATACCAGATGATAGATTAGATGAAGTGATTCATTTTTTTAATGAAAATGAAATACAAATTATTGCTAGACCAGAAGAAATAAAGAGGATGAATGAACGACCTGAAAAAATAAAATATTTTTATGGGTATGTTTTGGAGGGAACAAATAGAGAGAAGAAAATCTTTATGCAGGTTTATAAGATATTAGGAGAAATGATAGAGTATAACTATTATGCAATTTCTGAAGAAGGAAAAAAAGACTTTGAATTAACTAAATCATGTAGAAGTCTTAAAGAGGGATTATTAAAGGGAAAAGCAGTCTGTGCAGGGTATGCAAATATATTGAAAAATATTATAGAAGAATTTGGAATTGAAGCAAAATATATTTCAGCAGAACAAGATAAGTTGAGCGAATTCTACGATGAAAAAGACCCAGAACGGTCATGCATGGAATAGTGTTGTTTTAGATGGGGAAGAGTATTATTGTGATTTGACATGGGATGCACATAACATACAAATGAACAATTATCCATTAGAATATTGCTTATGCGATGGAGAAACATTTGGACATGAAGGTTTTATAGATAAACATAAATTTGAGGTAGAAGGATATATTACCGAGGAAGAACAACTAAGATTATTTGGATTTAGCGAAGATGAAATTGATGAATTATTATATTCAACTTCAGGTATGGATACTGAATTATTAGAAGCAATGCTAAAACAAATAGAATCTAGAGAGTATATGGAAAGTTTTGTTGGAGGTGTATCATCTGAAGTTAAAGCATCAGATTTTGAAGGTATGGAAAAAGCTTTTGAATATATGGAAAAGGAGGGACAAATAGTTTATGATAAATAGTATTAGTAGTCGAACATGTGGAAATGTTTATAGTATATTAACAGAACTAAATTTGTTTAACAAAATTCCAGTAGATAAACAAAATTATATTATAAATAATAAGGCAAATTATAAATGTATATTTAACAAAAATATCCCTCTACAATTCAAAGAGACATAATTGCATATAGAAAATTAGCCCAACTTGCAGGGGATATTGATAACTATGAAGAAAAATATTTCTTAGAATGTCAAAAAAATATAGAGACGAATTTAGTCAATTCTATAGAAAATGATACTAAAATTGAAAAAATATGTTGGACATAGTCCAATAATGGTTACTGCGCAATGTGCATTATATACGATAAAGAAAAAGGTATTCTATTAGAAAAAAGAACAGATAATGGAATGTGGTGTGTGCCAGGAGGAGCACTTGAATTGGGTGAAACTTTGGATGAAGCACTTAAAAGGGAAGTTAAAGAAGAAACATCATTAGATATTTTTAATCCGAAATTATTTGATGTTAAGGCTGGAGTACATATGGTTTATCCAAATAATGATGAAGTTTATTATACAGACGTTGTCTATGAAATTAACGAATATGAAGGTGAACTAAAACCAGATGCAGAGAGTAATGAATTGGTTTGGGTGTCAATTGATAAATTGCCAGATAATATAATGCCAACTCAAATTGAATATATAGAAAAATTTGTAAATTCATTAAAATAATTTTTAAATAAAAAAATAGTTAAAGTTTTTCTCTAAAATAAAGCATTTTTTATTTTAAACAATGTTGCAAAGCAAAATTTGAATAAAAAAATAAATAATACTTTTAGAGTGCTTGTTGTTACTGGCCCAAGACAAGTTGGAAAGACAACAGTATTAGATAGCTTAATGCCTGAAAATATGACAAAAGTTTCTTTAGATGATGAAACTTTAAGAAAGGAAGCACAAGAGAATCCAAAAATATTTTTAGATTCATATCCAACTCCACTATTTATTGATGAAGTGCAATATGCACCACAATTATTTCCATATATAAAAATGAGAGTTGATAATGATAAAACACGAGGACAATATTGGTTATCTGGTTCACAATTATTCGATTTAATGAAAAATGTTACAGAATCTTTAGCAGGTAGAGCTGGAATTGTGAAAATGAATAGTTTTACGTATAGTGAGATTAAACAAAATACAGAAAAAGAAATTTTTGATCCAGAAAATTTAAAACAAAAACAATATATTGATGTTAATGAAACTTTTGAAAGAATTTTTTATGGTGGAATGCCTGAATTATATGATATACCTGATATGGACAGAAACGATTTTTATTACTCATATATTAACACTTATATTGAAAAGAATATAAAGAAAATAAAAAATATTGGTAACATTGAAACTTTTAAAAAATTTATGAGAGATGTTGCAATTAGAACAGGAACTACTCTAAATTATTCAGATATAGCAAATGATGTAGGAATATCAGTTAATACTATAAAAATCTTATGATAATAAAGGGATTCGATTAGAAATTTCACATTTTAGAAACAAAGAAACCGAAGAAATAGATTTAATTTTATATAAAAATAATACGCTATATCCATTGGAAATAAAAAAATCAGCAAATCCTACTAAAGAAATGATGAAGAATTTTAAATATTTAGAAAAAGATAACAAGAAAATTGGAACAGGAGGAAGTACAAATGATTTTACCATTTGTAATTTAAATTCTTCTGTAAATTCTCTTCTTGGTCTTCTAGACATGTTTAATTCCTCCATTTTACACTATTTATTCCTGAAAAATATTGAAATAAATCTATATTAGTGTTAGAATAAAATTGTAATAAGAAAAGTACAGAAATATAATTAAAATTGTGTAAAACAGATGAAAAAAGAAAAGGCGAGGAAAACTATATGAGAAGAAATAAAAAAAGAAAAACAAGATTAGTAGCTATTCTATTAATACTATTTTTATTAATAAGTGTAGGATATGCATCATTAACAACAAATGTGAGCACAAGTGGAGGTGCAACAATAAAAGTACAAAGATGGAGAGTTTATTTTGACAATATAGAGGAAACAACAGGAAGTGTAACAGCAAATCCAGCACCAACAACAAGTGGAATAACAACAACCGAATTAAATTGGACAGTAAGTATGGATACACCAGGACAATTTTATGAATTTTGTGTAGATGTAGTAAATGCAGGAACAATGGATGCAATGGTAGGAAGTTTAGTAAATACAGCGTTAGCATCACCACAATCTAATTATTTTAATTATACAGTAACATATAGTGATGGTTCACCAATAGAACAATATGATAAATTACCGGCAAATACAACAGATACATTAAAAATAAGAGTAGAATTTAGAACAGATATAAATCCAGGAGATTTACCGGAAACAGCACAAGAAGTATCATTAACATATACATCAACATATGTACAAGCAAACAATAATGCAAAAACAAGAAACAGACATTTAAGTGGAGCAATAATAAAATTAGGAAATAAAACAGTAGGAGCTAGTCCAATAGCATTATTAGTAGGTGATGAGAAAGAGATAGAAGTACAAGAAGGAGTAGAAAATGTAACATATACATCATCAGCAACAAGTGTAGCAACAGTAGATGCAAATGGAAATGTAGAAGTAGTAGGAGTAGGAACAGCAGTAATAACAATAACAGGAGCAACATCAGGAGAACAAAGAACAATAACAATAAATGCAGTAAACGCTATAGATGAAGCAACAGTAAAAGTAGACGGAAAAACAGTAGAAAATGAAAATGTTAAAATAGCAATAGGAGCAACAAAAGCAATAACAGTAGAAAATGGTGAAAATGTAACATATGCATCATCAAATACAAGTGTAGCAACAGTAGATAATAGTGGAAATATAACAATAGATGCAGGAGCAACAGTAGGACAAACATTAACAATAACATTAACAGGAGCAATATCAGGAGAAGAAAGAACATTTACAGTAGAAGTTAAAGAAGCAACAACTATAGGAAGTTCGGTATCATATTCAACAACATTAAATGGACAAACATTAGATGATTGGAGTGTATTTTATATAGATGGAGATTATACATATATAATCTTAGATGATTATTTACCAAGAACAGCAATAAGTAATAATTTAAAAGCAAACTATAATTTAGTAAATGGAAATGGAAATTTATATACAATTAGAACAACAGCCAATAAAAGAAATTTAATAAATGCAATGGCAACAACATCAAATTGGGCTGACTTAATAAATAATGGAGAAATTGATGGAACTGCATTAAGTTCAGCAGTAAAAAGTGATACAAAAGTAAAAGCAATGGGAGCACCAAATATAGAATTATGGGCAAATAGCTGGAATAGTGCAATTAATGGATTTACAACAACAATAACAACATCACAAAATGCAACAGGATATCAAGTAAATGGAGCAAATGTTTTAAGTATATCATCAGAAGATAAAAGCAAAGAAAATTACTCATTATATTTTCCTCACACGATTAATGTAGATTTATGCAGTGGCTACTGGTTGGCTTCGCCTTCGGCTTACGACAGTGACCGATTGATATGTATATACTTCAGTGGCCAAGTTTCCTATACAAGCTACGGAACCACAGACTGTGCGTTTCGTCCGATAGTTTGTTTACCAACTAGTATCCTAGAATAGGATGAAAATAGATTTTGAAAAAAAGCATAAGAATGACAATATTATGTCAAACTCATGCTTTTAAATTTTTTTCATAAAATTGTAATAATGATGTATTATAAAAAGTAGACACGGATAGTCAGAAAAAAGTTTTAAAAATTTAAGGAATATGGTAAAATAATTAAAACAAAAATCTGACGGGAAGGAGTCTAATATGTCACATTTAAATCCATTAGAAAAAGAAGTACTTATAAGAAGGTATAAAAGTAATCCAACAATAAAAATACAGGACTTTTGTACAACAAATAATGTTTCGATAACAGCATTTAAAAAATGGTTAAAACAGTATGAAGAAAGTGGATTAGAAGGGTTAGCAAGAGCGGACAGTACAATACCAGATGTTTTACCAGAAGGAATTGACAGAACAGAAGAAGCATATAAAAGGGAAATATTAAAACTTCGAATAGAAAATGAAAGACTAAAAAAAAATTATATGCTTCAGAAGAAAGAGGATGGAACACTGGAATACATTCGTTTAAAACCCAAGAATTCGAAATAGTAGAATTACTTTCAAGGGATTATGATGTAAAGGATTTGTGTGACTTAATGGGAGTAAGCCGTTCAGGATATTATAAGTGGAAAAATCACGTAAAGACAGATAGAGATTACAATAGAGACGAGATGATAGAAATAGTAAAGCAAGTGCATGAAGAACATCCGTCTCACGGACATAGATGGGTGAATGCGTATATAAAAATAAATTACAACAAAAAATATAGTGATGGTTACATTTATAAAGCATTTAAATATCTGGGAGTAAAAGCAGAAAGCAAGCATCAAGTACATTATAAGCCAAGAAAAGTAAAAGACAAATATCCAAATTTAATATTTACAACATGGGAAACAGTAGATAGACCAAGACAAGTTATAGTATCAGATATGACAGCATTTAAGGTATGGTTCTTCTATATAGAAGTTACATTTTATTTTGATGTATTTACAAAGCAAATATTAACATTTAAAATAGCCGAAAGACGAGGAGATAGAAGACAATATATAGATGGCTTAAAAGACGTTGTGGAGCTTTTAAAGGGCAATAAAGAGCCAACAATAATACATACAGATCAAGGTTCAGTATATTCTTCAAAAGCATATAACGAATTAATAAAAGATGAAAATATAGTAAGGTCAATGTCAAGGGCAGGAAAGCCAACAGACAATCCAGTAAATGAATCTTTAAATGGCTGGATAAAAGAAGAAATATATATTGATTTTAAGCTTGAAAAATGCAAGGATAGAAATGAAATAGTTGAAATAATAAAAAGATACGTAAAGTATTATAATAGTCAAAGACCATGTTTCTCATTAGGATATGATACACCAGATAACTACTATAGACGTTTCAGAAATGGTGAAATCGAGAAAAAGGACACTTTTTCTAAAAGAGAGTTAACAGAAATACCAAAGTTTGTTCAGAAGAAAATGAAAAAAAGCGAAAATGCTGAGAAATAGTAGGTTGGATGTTGTGTGTCCACTTTTAAAAACGGAAAAGCTATAAAAAAGACGTCTGTGTCTACTTTTGAAAATAGAAAGTAAATAAAAAAGTTGGCTATGTCCACTTTTAAAAATATAAAATAAAAAATAATTTTTTTCGTGTCCACTTTATTGACATAGTACAACATAGTACATAAAAGTGCCAAAATTATTAAAAAATGTGAAATTGAACATTGAAAGTGCCTTTTAAAATGTGAAACTAACTATAAAAAGTGCCTTGATTTTTGTGAAACAGATATTGACATTTGTATATAATTAGTATAAAATTTTTATAAGGAGGCTGAATAATATGCAAAGAAAAATATATGAAAAGCTAAAAAAGTGGAAAGATAAAGGTATGAAAAAGCCTTTAATGATTATAGGAGCAAGACAAGTTGGAAAGACTTATATTGTAAAGCAATTTTGTGAAAAAGAATTTAACAATTATATATCAATAAATCTTCTAGACCATCCTGAAATTTCTAAAATATATAAGCAAAGTATTTCTTCGGAAGAAAAATATGTTAGACTATGTGCTGAATTAAATATAAATCCAAATTTAGAAGAAACAATTATATTTTTTGATGAAATCCAAGAAAGTGAAGAACTTATTTCGGCTCTAAAATGGTTTTGTGAATGTGATAAGCCTTTTAAGATAATATGTGCAGGGAGTTTGTTAGGAGTAAAATTAAAAAGATTCCATAGTTCATTTCCTGTTGGAAAAGTAGAAATGATAAATATGTATCCTATGGATTTTGAAGAATTTTTAAGTGTTCAAAGTTCGGGAGAATATTTAATAAAATATATGAAGGAATGCTACAAAAAAAATTCTCCTATGGATAATGTAATGCACGAAAAATTATTGAATGTATATAGAAAATACTTATGTGTTGGGGGGATGCCAGAAGTTGTAGAAGATTTTGTCTCAGAGGAAATGAATATTTTAAAAATTAATAAAGGACTTATAGAAGATATAATTAATTCATACATAAATGACATGAATAAATATGTAGATAATAAGTATGAGGCTGCTAAGAATGAAAGTATATATAGATCTATTCCAGTTCAAATAGGAAATAAATCAAATAAGTTTCAATATACAAAAATTGAAAAAAATGCAAGAAAAAGAGACTATGAAAGTTCAATGGAGTGGCTATTGTCAAGTAATATGATTTATAAATGTTGTAAATTAAATAGTATAAATATACCACCTGAAGCATATAAGGATAACGATTATTTCAAAATATATATGGGGGATATAGGAATTTTAAATACAATGCTTAAAATAAATACTAATGAAATATATTTAGATAAATCATTTATTTATAAAGGAGAAATAGCTGAGAATTATGTAGCAAATCAACTTATATTTAACAATGTTCCATTATATTATTGGACAACAGCAAGTAATTCGGAAATTGATTTTATTATATATAATGAAGATGGTATAATTCCAATTGAAGTAAAAGTTGGAGAAAAAACACAATCCAAAAGTTTAAATGCGTATGTTAATAAGTATAAACCAAAATACTCTATAAGAATATCAGGAAAGAACTTTGGCTTTGAAAATGGTATCAAATCAGTACCGTTATATGCTGCATTTTTAATAAAATAAATATGAATAGATGAAGCTCCATATAATTAAGTATTTTAGCTTAATTATATGGACTTTTTCGTATAATCTTCTAATAACCAATCCAATACATTTATTTTCTTTATTCCATCAAAATCTGCATCTAAATCATCATCTAAAGTTAAAATATATTTAGGATAGTTATCATTAATTTTTTTTAATGGAGCTAATTCTCTTTCTAAAATTAAACTATGTCCTGAGGTTGCTTCTCTTGTTGTTAATGTAACTTGATAATAAAAAGTATTTTCTGAGTTTTTTGCAACAAAGTCAACTTCTAAATCGTCATATTTTCCTATATATACTTCATATCCTCTTCTTAATAATTCAAGATAAACTATGTTTTCTAAGATATGCCCCATATCTTTGCCTGATCCTTGACCTAACATATAATATCTTAAGCCTATATCAATAGCATAATATTTTTCTTGAGTTTTTAAGAATTCTTTTCCTTTTATATCATATCTGTTAGCTTTATAAACAATAAAACTATCTATAAGTGCTTCTACATATGCTGATACTGTATTATATGAATTATTCTTTTCTAATCCCTCTATATTGTCACTTATGCTTTTTATGCTGGTTCTATTTCCTATGTTATCATATAAATATTTAGTAACTCTTTCTAAAGTGTTTTTATCTGTTATACCTTTTCTTTGCATTACATCTTTAAATAGAATTGTATTATAAATACCATCTAAAAATAAATTAATATTATCTGGATTTATTTTGTATAGTTCAATTGCTTGAGGAAATGAACTATATTTTAAATAATCTCTAAATTTTCTTGAGATATCTGTTTTATCTTCAAAAGCAGACATATATTCTTTAAATGATAGTGGTAGCATTTTTATTTCGATATATCTTCCTGTAAGTAATGTTGCAAGTTCTGAAGATAGAAGCCAAGCATTTGAACCTGTTATATATAAATCGACATCTTTGTTAATAAATAAACTATCTACTGTTTTCTCAAATTCTTTAACTTTTTGTATTTCATCTAAAAATATATATGTTTTTTTACCCTTTACTAATTTTGATTTTAGATATTCGTGCAGTCTTATTCTATCTTGTAATTTTTCATAATCAGCATTTTCAAAATTAACTGATATTATTTGTTTTTCTTCTACTCCATTTTCTTTTAGATAATCTTGAAATATTTCAAGTAATGTAGATTTTCCACATCTTCTAATTCCAGTTATTACTTTTATTATTTGTTGGTCTTTGAAATTTTTTAATATAGATAAATATTTTTCTCTATTTATTCTTTCCATACATGCTCCTCCAATTAAATTTATTATACTACATTTTATTATTATAGTCAAGTTTTTTCAAAATTATGAAAAAACTTTCTTGAAACATATAAAAATTTCAAAAATTGTAAAAAATTTCTAACAATTTTTTCGACAAAATTCTATGAAAGTATTGAAAAATTTTAAACTTAATGTTTTAATATAATTACAAGAAACGTTCTTTAAGTAAATTACTTAAAGAACGGAGGAAAAATCTTAAAATGCAGTAAAATACTATACTTTAGGAAATAGCAAAAAATATACAAAAGAAAAGGGGGGAAAAAAAGAATTAAACAACAAAAAATCACACGAAAATAATTAAAAAGTGTGTAAAACAAATGAAATTAAAAAAAGAAAGAGAGGAAAAAAGAATGGTAAGAAAACAAAAGAACAAAAAAATTATAGTAGTAGCAATAGCATTATTATTGCTAATAAGTAT
>JAFRDD010000043.1 GCA_017404025.1 Clostridia bacterium | reverse complement strand
ATAAAAAATAGGAAAAATAAATTTTTCCTTTAAGAGTTGCTAACGCAACTCTTTTTTTGTATAATCCTATTTAGAGGATTATATGGAAAATATAGAAACTATTAATGAAAATAATTTTTTAGAATTTTATAATTCTAGAACATATACTGCTAATTGTTTTAATGATGATGGTTCTTTAAATAAAAATTATAATTCATTTAAAACAACTGGTGTTATTGCTTCTATCTTTGAAGACCATTGGGCCACTACTTATTCAAATAATAAAGATATTATTGATTGCTGTCGCCCAAATGCTTCGTCTGAAATACAAAAGATTATTGATTGTTATAATAAAAACTTAGGCTGTTCTGTTTATGAATGTCCTCATTGTCATGACATTATTTTTGTTGGGCATACTTGCAAATCTCGTTTTTGTTCTTCTTGCGGATACAAATACAAGAATCAAAGGGTTGAAAACATTATGCAAACTGCATACAATTGCCAACATAGACAAATTGTTTTTACTATTCCTGAACAACTTAGAAAATATTTTTTCTTTCCATTTGAAAATAGAATTAATCTTCTATTTAAGGCTGTTAGAGATACTATTTATTCTATTCTTAATGAGTCTTTTAAAAAGATTAAAAATGGAATTTTAAAAAAGTATACTTCTAGAATCAAATACACCCCTGGTTTCTTTGCTTTCCTTCATACTTTTGGTAGAGATTTAAAATGGAATCCTCATATTCATATCCTTATTGCTGAAATAAAATTAGGTAGTAATAACTCATGTATACCTTGGAAATTCTTTGACTATGATGCCCTTTCCTTTCGCTTTCAAAAAATTCTTTTAGATATACTTTCTAAAATATTGGGTAAATCTTTTGATAAAGAAAAATCTTCTCTTTATCGAAAATATTCTAAAGGTTTCTATGTTTATGCTGAGCCTAAGAAATTTAAGGATTTAAAATCAGGGATTGAATATGTTACAAGATATTGTGGAAGAGTTCCTATAAGTGAAAATAGAATCATTAATTATGATGGAACTAATGTTACTTTTTCTTATATTGACCATAAAGATGATAAATATCGTGAAATTACATTACCAGCTTCTCAATTTATTATGATTTTACTAAGACACTTATTACCAACACAGTTTAAAATAATTAGATATTATGGTTTTTACAGAAAAAAACATTCTTTACACGCAAAAATGATTCCATTAATCAAACAACATTGCAAAAATTTCAGAAAACAACTTTTAAAATATGAAGTTAGTATTTCTTTAGCTTTTAATCGCAATCCTCATAATTGTCCTAAATGTGATACCAAAATGAATTTTGTCCTCTATATTAATTAGAAATGAGGTTTTTTATATGTTTGATTTTGACTTTTTTCCATTTAAATTAAGTGGTCAAACAGTTGCTTACATCTGTCCAAAATGTAAATACAAATTTGATGCACCAATTGAAGCTGTTTTAGAATTTGAACAAGAAGATGCATGGAATGGATTACCTGTTTCTACTCCTCCTTATACAATCTGTACTAAGTGCAAATTTGAAAAATGCGTTCCAATTGATTATGTGTCAAGCAGAGGTTTTCATCATATTTATAAGGATAATTAAGTTTATAATAATTCCATATCTTACCAGTCAAATGCAATTTTTGCTTTGGCTTGTTCGTGTTTACATAAATT
>JAFRDD010000042.1 GCA_017404025.1 Clostridia bacterium | reverse complement strand
TGGTTAACTGACAATGGTGAAGACAAAGGTTTAGCTATTAAAGAAACCCACGGATACGAACAAGCTGGATGTAACGTATGTCAAGATTATGTTGCTGAATGGGCTGATGTATCTACAGGTTCTGTTGGATCTCCTGACGGTTGGTCCACTGTTTTAACCAGAACCGATGATGGTAATAGTATCTTTAAAGCAGCAGTTGATGCTGGTCTTATTGAAACTAAACCAATGGATGATGTAAAACCTGGTCTTCCTTTACTTAAAAAATTAGCTAAAGGTAAAAAAGACAAAAATACTGCAGAACGTGAAAGAAGAGCTAAAATGGGAGTACGTATCCCTACTATTTACTAATCTTCTTTCTTTTTCTTTTTTTTTTAAAAAATATGTAAAAAGAGTATAAATACTCTTATAATGTTGTAACTGTACAGCCTTCTTTTTCTACAATTACAGTATGTTCCTTTTGTGAAACAAAACAATCTTTTTTCTCTTTTAATGGTGCGTATGGGTATATTGCCATTGCATCTGAAAGCTGTTTTAATGCCATGTTTCCTCTTCTTTCTCCGAATTTGTCTGTTATCCATCTTCCGGAAAATGGCAGATATTGATTATTGCTTTGAATATAATTTAATACTTTCTGTGTTGATTTCATTCTGAATGGTTTATTTGCCATATATGAGTATATGTAATGACCCGGAGCATCATTTACATAGCCTGCGCCGTTTGTTGCAAAAGGTTCTATTGCTATGGCCTGTCCCTCATCCAAAACCATTGGGTCATGGTTGTCATAATTTGGGACTGAAATTCCTGCGTGTAAATTGTACTGTTCTAAGCTGTGGCCTGTTAGGTTGAATATGGGGTTTAAATTATAATCTTCAATTGCTTCATGAACTGCGGCTCCAATTTTTCCAAGTTCCACTCCTGCACGTACAGTTGATATGGCAGCTTCAAGGCCTGCTGCTGAAGCTTCAATAATTTCTTCATGTAAATTTATTTCATCTTGAGAATAATTTTCATCAATATTTCCTTCAGCCATTATTGTTACAGCAGAATCCGCAATACATCCGTCTACTTCTGCTCCCAAATCAAGTTTAACCATATCTCCCGCACGTATAACTGTTTTATCATTGGCAGGGGAAGTATAATGTGCAGCAACTTCATTAATTGATACATTGCATGGAAATGCTATTCCTGCATCCTGCTTTAATATTTCTCCTTCCACATATTCGACTAAATCCAAAACTAAACATCCTTCTTTTATCATTTTTGAAGCGTCAGAGCGAATTTTAGAAACTATTTTTCCAGCTTGTATATAAGAGTCAATCATAATTATCACTTTACAATAATAAATGTTATATTTAATAAGATTTATATATTTATTATATATCGATATATTTGGAGGTAAATTATGAGTATGAACATTCCAACAATTCCGGATCAAATGTTTATATTAATTTTAGTAGTAATTCTTGCATTAGTTATTATTATCATTGTCTTCCAATGGAGAAAAGTTTCTCAAGCTAAAACCTCTGTTGAAATGCTTGAAAAAGAAATCCAACTTAAAAAAATGTCTATGGTGGAAAAAGATATAGAAACCAAAAGATTAATGGACAATCCTATTCCTTTACCACAGGACCAACAAGATTCTCTTAAGGCAATTAGACAATCAACCACTGATGTGAGAAACGAAATTGGTTATTTGCATAGTGAGATAAATGAAAGATTAGCAAGATTAGAAGCACAAACTGAACAGAAAAAGTTAGAAAAGATGCTTAAAGAAATCGAAGCTAAAGAGAAAAAACTCAATAAACAGAAATAGGTGGTATTATGGAAGCTATTGAAATTGTTGCCATCATTGTTTTAGTAATCGCTATTATAGTTTTAGTTTATTATTATCTGTTAAATACTCCTACTGCTATGAATAAGCTTAAATCTTATATTCCTACTGGTGCAGATGCACATATGAGTGAAGTGATTAGTCAAAATACTAATTACCCTAAGTTGAATAAAGAAAATGACTCTGAATCTGTTACTAAAAGAATTAAAGTTAAATTAAATGATATTGATATGTCCGGAATCAATACTGATGCTTTTTCTAATAAGCTTGATGCATTTTTAGATGAAAAAAGTGATGAATTGATTAAAGATTGGTCTCTTGCAACAACCAAGGATTTAAAAGAGTTGGAAGCTAAATTTTTAGAAACCAGTGAATCTGTTGATGCTTTAGACAAAGATTATCAAGAATTTAAAAAGTCTTCTATGGAATTCCAAAAAACTACAGAAGACAAGCTTAATGATATAGATAAGAGAATTGAAGCTTTAGAAAAATAATTGTTTTTAATATGGGATTAAAAAATATCCCTATTTTAACATTTATAGAAAGTTTTATATATTATCTTTAATATACTATTAATATCGATTTATTTTTGTGTTATATAGCAGGGTGGGGTAGTCTGGTGATCCCGCAGGGCTCATAACCCTGAGATCCCTAGTTCAAATCTAGGCCCTGCTACTTTTAATTAATATTTTTCATGGCAAGTTAAAGACAGCTGCTGGTTATTTATAACTAAGGAAACTCCGCCCATCACACAGATTATGGCATTGAAAAATGTATGCTGAGAAGTATGGCAATGGAGCAGAAACGACACGGCTTTTAATGGTTGACGATGATATTTAATTGAGGACATTAAAAGAAACGGTGAAACGGCCACCCCATAAGGTGCAAGAACAAAGTTGCTGATGATCACTGTTGTAGGCAAGGTAGTTCGCTAAGATGAATGCTGTTAAAACAGAAGGTGGGTTACTCTTAATAGGCCATGAATATTAATTATTTTCTTATTTTATGATGTATTTTTTCACAATTGTGCACTTTCAAAAGATGGGTTTGTCCGTTAATGAATAAATCTGTTTCGATGTGGGCAAAAGACCCGAATGAAATTGAAATTTCACAACGACCAATTATTACAAATAAATCCATTACCCACAATCATAATTGCCTTATTTTGATTTGATGATTAATTAAAAAGATGTTTTTACAATTTAATAGTTATTTAATGCCTTTTCTTTTAAATTAAATTAGATATCCTTAATTTCTCACGATTATTTTATTAGCGTATTATTGATATTAATGTAGAAAATTAAAAAAATTAAAAGGTCGTATTTCAAATGTAGAGTATATAAAAAGAGTTATATAGATATTGGGGAGAAAATGTTTAATAACGACCAAAAACAAAACCTCCCCATTTATTATTTTTGGGGAGTCATTATATTTAAATTATATTGTTTTTTGTCGGTTTTAAAAAAGAGTTATAAAAGGTTGTTTGATAATATATGGCTTCTGTTACTTCAGTACAAAGAAATATGGAAACTAGATTTACAATAGAGTTGATTGGTGATAATTTAGATAATAATCATATGTCTAAGATTATTAAATGGGCTGTAAATGATTTTAAGAATAAATATCCTCTTCTTTTTACTCGAGATTATGCTGGTGGTAGAAGGCCTGATTATGAGTGGGAAGAGTTATTGGCCTTTGAAATTTATTCTGTTTATAGTAATAAGCGTACTTTAAGAAAAAGAGTTGAATGGATCTCTGATAATAGTGAATCAGTAAATTATATTCTAAATAATAAGAGTCCGGGAAAAACAACACTAAATAACTTCAAACTTGAAAATCCTTTATTAATCATCGAATTTTTCCAGTATACGATTGATTTAGGCATAGATTTGGGTTTAGTGGGAGGTGAAATTCTAGTTGCAGATAGTACTAAAATTAAAGCTTTTGCAAATGAATTTAAAACATTATCCATCGGACAATTAGATTATTTATTAGATTTAATCTATGATTTGTCTTTTGACACCAGTAAGAACTCTAAATGGTCATTATTGCGTAAATTCTTCTTTACAGACAAATTACCAAAAAAATTAGGAGATTTAGTTAAAGAAATAGATAAAAATTTAAATCAACATGGCATTAACTTATTAAAAACAGCTTTACAATCACAAGAGAATCGTGATTGGGTAATAGGCTGGTTAGATGAATTAGTTGACAATTATGATGGTAAAAAACGCGTTAATCTCACAGATCCAGAATCACGAAAAATGAAAATGAAAGACGGCACATCAAGGTATGCATACACATTACAAACCGTACGTGATGTAAAAACAGGTTTCACAGTTTCACAAAGAATTACACAAGAAAAAAATGATAAAAAAACATTAATACCAATAATAGATGATGTAATTTCAAATTTAGGAAAAACACCACGATACATTTTGATTGACAATGGATACTGGGACATTGAATCATTGGAATATTCATATTTAAGAAACATTATACCAATTATACCAGACCTAAACCAAAGTAAACACCGTAATGGGACAAATATCTCTAATCCGTACGCTAAACACAATATGTTATTCGATCCTGTTGGGGAATATTATCAATGCCCCTATGATAAAATAGAAAATAGAGGAATTCACAAAATACGCGGCGAAAATAAAAGAGTATTTAAATCCACCAAATGTCCAGAATGCCCATTCCACAACAAATGCGCAGGAAACAGCAAATATCGTGTTTTCCACGAATCCACCCACCCATTAATTTTAGAATTAAGAAAAAACTTCATAGCCTCCGTTGAATTATCCATATACCAATACCGAGGAATATACAGCGAAGGAGGATTCGGAACATTAAAAAACGCAAGACAATACCCTGATTTAAAAAGAAGAGGAAAACAAAAAGCAGACATAGATTTAAAAATCGAATCAACAGTAGATAACCTAATAAAAATACGAGACCACCTAAAAGCAACACTCATAACAATACCCTGAAAAAAAATAAAGACACTTACCCCCACCCATTTTTAATTTAAAATTCACTCAATTATCACAAAGCCAATCAGAGTAAGCACAACTTTTCATAACCTTTTCCTATAAAAATACGACCCATATCATAAAAAAAGAAATAATAATCATCACAATAGAATCAATAGAACAAAAATATAGTTTTAAAATAAAACACCTCATGAAAAAAAATATATTGTAGA
>JAFRDD010000041.1 GCA_017404025.1 Clostridia bacterium | reverse complement strand
TGCACTGATTATCCAGTTTGATAATGTCTGTCTTGAAAGTTTTGCATCCATCATTTCAAAATAAGTTTCCATTCTATACAAAGGAAGTGCATGCTGATATTTCATTGTTATAACATGAGCAAGAAGTTCATTAGAAGCCATGCCTTTATGTAAGAAGTTTTCAGGTGCATGTGCAGATACTATATTAGCTTTATCTGCTTCCGCCTCGCATGATTTACATGCGTATGTATATGTAACATGTTCTTCAATATATAATTCAGCTGGTCTATATTTCAAGATTTCCTTTGATTTAGTTCCTATAACAGTTAATTGATGTCCACATTTATTGCAAACAGCTTCTGCATCATCAAGCTTATGTTCAATTACAACTCTCTCTAAAGTTGAAAGATTATCTTTTTTACCCTTATGAGTTGATGTTTTCTTTCTTGTATAAACCACTTCTTCAAGTTTAGGTTCTACAGCCTTTGAATCACTATTCTTTTCTGCTTCATTAAAAAATGACAGCTGATTTTCATCAGCTCGTTCGCTTGATTTTCCAAATAATTTTCTATTCTTATTAAGAACCTGATTTTTTAAGAAATCTAATTGTTTTTTCAACTCATTAATTTCTGCATCTTTTGATTTCAATTCTTTCTGCATTTTTTTAAATAACAGTTTTGTTTTATCATCAAGTTCTTCAACTAAATCAATTTCATTCATCATAATATGATACCTCACAAATAAACATGAGACTATATTAACATAAATCTCCAAAGATTGAAAATGTAGTACATCAACAATCTCAGGAGATTACATATATCATAATATCAAAAACTATTTTTTACTGTTACAGGCTTAAATTTTGATTTAGTGCGAATTTCATATCCTTTAAGCAGCCATATTAGTTCTTCTTTATTAGTTTTTAGAGCTTCTTCTGTAGTCATTGGCCACTTTAATCGGCCATGTTCAATGCGGTAATAATATAACCAAAAGCCTTCATCAAAATGCAGTATCTTTATTTTATTCATCTGCTTATTGCAAAAAACAAATAGAGCAGTTTCAAATGGATCCAGCTTAAGCTGTTGCTGAACAATAATGGCAAGTCCATCAATGCTTTTCCGTAAATCAGTTACGCCACAAGCTAAATAAATAGTATCTACTTTATCAAGATTAAACATTAGAAGTCAACTCCTTGATAATACTTGTCAAAACACCTATTTCATTAGCCGGTATGTATATATTTGCAGCACCAATTTCAATTCGTACATCTGTTGACTTTGGTGAAATCAAATTAATTTCAGTTTGTGCTTTTTCTTCTTTCATGGAAATTGCATGAAAATTTACATATCCCTGTTTTTCAAATTTCTTTCTATAATAATATAACTGACTTTTTGATATCCCATTCATTGTGCAAAAGTCTTTCAGCGATCCTTCATAAGAAGAAAAAGTTGCAACAACTTCTTTCCAATCTATATTATCATTATTATGCATATATCAGGCCCCCCTTATTAAAATTACTATACTAAAATTCTAGCAAGGTGAGCCTGCTTCCGCTAGGCGTAAAATCTTTTACGCTTACG
>JAFRDD010000040.1 GCA_017404025.1 Clostridia bacterium | reverse complement strand
GATTGAAACACTCCTTCTTTTTAGTATGTTATTGTTAAGTTGATATGTTAATTATATACTAAAAAGTGGAGTGATTCAATAGATTTATAAATAAAAAAAGTCAGTATTTGCAATGCTTTTAGAGTTTTGCAAACGACAAAGATTCAATTAATAAAGGAAGTGAAAGTAATGAGTAATGAAGAAAAAAGTTTTTCTAAGACTTCGATTAACTGGTAAGTTCCGCCTTATATTAAACCATCAACAAACCCTTTATTTATAAGACTTTTATTCATTTTTCTTTTTACATTTTTAGGTTAAAAAATCACTAAAAATTGAAAGAATTTGGGGTAGTTCCACCTTATGTTAAACCTTTGAATAAATCGCACAATTAACTTATATAATATAATTATATATAATATAAGTAATAAATCAAGTAGGAGTGTGATTTATATGAAGAAAATAAAATTAGATAACTTTGAACTTAAAGTAATAATAAATTCATTAAATGAAATGAGAAGTAAATTATTAAATCAAAATAAAGAAACAGATATAATAGATGAACTTCTTTTAAAATATATAAATGTATTAGAAAAATAATATAACTAACATATTCTGAACTGATTAGAAATAGTCAGTTCTTTTTTTATGCCATTTTGAGCATAACTACATAGCCATCATATTTATTTATGGTGGCTAAATTTAAAGGAAAGGAGGAGAATATATGCAAGAAAGTAAGTGCAAGGTAATTGCCATTACAAATCAAAAAGGTGGTGTTGGAAAAACAACAACTACTTTTAATCTCGGAATAGCACTAGCGAAACTAGGTAAAAGAGTATTAGTAATTGATGTTGATCCACAGAGTAATCTAACTGCTTATGCAGGTTGGTATAATGAAGATGAGTTTAAATATACTTTATCTGATTTAATGGAGCAATCAATGAATGATGAAGAAATAAAAACAAAAGAAAGTATATTGCACCATAAAGAGAATGTTGATTTAATCCCATCTAGTTTAAATCTGTCGGCATTAGAAACTTCATTGGCGTATGCTATGAGTAGAGAATATACTTTAAGAAATTGCTTATCTGTTGTAAAGAATGATTATGATTATATTCTTTTAGATTGTCAACCAAGTTTAGGTATGCTTACTATAAATGCTCTTGCAAGTGCAGATAGTGTTCTTATTCCTGTACAAAGCGAATATTTCGCATTAAGAGGAATGACAGACTTATTTAAAATAATAAATAAGGTAAGAAGACAAATAAATCCTACACTAAAAATAGATGGAGCATTATTGACATTAGTTGATAAAAGAACTAATCTTCCAAAAGAAATAGAAAAACAGATAAAAGACAATTATGGGAGTATATTAAAGTTATATGATACTAAAATACCTCGTGCTGTTAAGACTGCTGAATCTACTTCATCTGGTGGAAGTATTTTTTCTTATGATAAAAGTGGAACAGTAGCCGAAGCATATTCTTCGTTCGCAAAGGAGGTGCTTGATGATGGCAAAAGACTTGTCAAAAATGCCACTGCCAAAGTTAGATGACCTTTTTACGACAGAAGAAGAAAGAACTAATGCTAATTTAGAAAAAGTTATTGATATTAAAATAAGTGATATTGATGATTTTCCAGACCACCCATTTAAAGTCATTGAAAATGAAGAAATGTATAATATGCGCGATAGCATTAAAGAAAATGGTGTGTTAGTACCTGCATTAGTAAGACCAAAAGAAGATGGTAGGTATGAAGTGGTATCTGGGCATAGAAGAAAATTTGCTAGTGAATTAGCAAATAAAGAAACTATACCTTGTATTGTTAGAAATCTATCAGATGATGAGGCAATTATTATAATGGTAGATAGCAACTTACAAAGAGAAGAAATACTACCGAGTGAAAAAGCCTTTGCTTATAAGATGAAACTTGAAGCATTAAGTCATCAAGGAAAAAGAACAGATTTAACTTCTGACCAACTTGGGGAGAAGTTAAGTGGTAAATATTCTGTTCAAGTTCTTGCTGATGAAGTTGGCGATAGTAAATCACAGATACAACGATATATAAGACTTACTGAACTAATACCAGAATTATTAGATTTAGTAGATGAAAAACAAATAGCATTAAGTCCAGCAGTTGAATTATCATTTTTAACTGATGAACAACAATATGCAGTATTGGATTGTATTGAATGTAATGTTGCCACACCATCTCACGCACAGGCAATTAGACTTAAAAAAATGAGTCAAGAGGGAACACTTACTACTGATGAAATTGAAGATATTTTGTCAGAGGAGAAACCTAATCAGATTCCCAAAATAAAATTCAATGCAACTAGAATAAGAAATGTACTCCCAAAGAATATTGAAGAAAAGAAAATTGAAGATTTTGTAGTTAGTGCGATTGAATTTTACGGAAAACATTTGCAAAAGCAAAAAGCAATGGAAAGATAATGGGAGTTTGTATTCCGTAATTCCCTCCTTACAATCCTCCCTAGTATTACTAACTATTTATTTACTAACTGAAAAAAATATATATAAATACTTAAATCGCAGAAATGAAAAATATTAAGTATTGTGCTAGATTAAAAGTGAGAAAAGGAGAGTGATTAGGATGAAAAAAATCATTTTGAGTATTTTATGCACAGTTATAGCAAGTGCAATAGTAGGCGTTAATTCAATGCTTAATTCAACACCAAAAGAAAAACCACAGGAACAACTAAAACAAGAAACCAAAATTGAGCTAGTTGATGAGAAAATAGATACGGAAGAAATTGCAGATAAAGACGAGGAAATCCAAGAAAATATTGAGGAAAAACCAAGTGAAACTGAAAAAAATGAGATAAAAGAAACTAAATTAAAATCAACAGAGAAACCTAGTTCTTCGGTTAGTAATGTTCCTAAACAAGAAACACCTAAAAAGCAAGAGAAAAGTAGCAATGAAGTTGTAGCACCTACACAAACACAACCAGAACAACCTAAACAACAAAATGAACAAACAAATTCTAATACACAAAGTAATAATACTTCTACACAAACAAATAATGTATCTACTTCGTTTTATGATTCAATAACAGGAGGCAAAAAAGAGTTTAGTTCTGAAAGTGCTTGTTCTGCGAGAGGTACACAGATACAAAATGCAGAACTTGATTATGTTCTTAATTACAATGAACAACATCCAGAAGCACCTATACAACCAGATATAAACTATTTTAGATGTTATCCTGTTATTGATGAACAAGGAGAAGGTTGGTATTTGCATTTCTTTTGTAGAAGTGGCGAGGGAAATGACGCAAAATTAAAATCAATGTTTTAAATGGCTCACAAACGAGTCATTTTTTTATGAAATGAGGTAATAAAAATGTTAAAAATTATAGGAATTGCACTACTAATTTTGATAGTGCTTTTTTGTTATTCTGCCTGTGTTGTTTCGGGCAGATGTTCACGAGAGGAGGAAAAAAACAATGAAAAAATGCATTAAATATTTTTTAGTTATGTTTGGACTAATGATAGGATTTATTGTTAATGCTAATGCAGTTCAAGCAGCAACTTTGAATATGAATAACTCAGATTATTGGTATTACAGAGCAAACGGAGATGGAAGTAATGAACACTCTTGGCATTTTACTTTATACGAAGTAGATGGAGAAGTTGCTTATTGTATTGAACCAAATATTCCTGAAGGTACGAGTTATTCGCAAGGTAGTTGGGAACAAACAGGACTACCAAATTCAATTAAAGAAAGAATACTTTTAATTGGTTATTATGGATATACTTATCCAGGACACCAAACAATAGAATTTAGAGCAGCAACTCAAGGATTAATATGGGACACAATAGTTGGTAATGGAGCACATACAACTTTCTGGACTGAACGTTGGCAAGGTGGAAGTCAATTTAATGTTTCTGCACAACAAGCAGAAATAGAAAATCTTATTGCTCATCATTATGATAGACCATCATTTAATGGTGGAGTATATAGATTACAAGTAGGAGAAACTCTTACACTTACTGATACTAATGGAGTATTAGGAAATTATGATGTAAGTGTTGATGGAGCAAACTACAATGTTGATGGAAATACTCTTACTATTGTTCCTACAAAAGATGGTGCAATAGATATTACACTAACTAAAAAAATGCCATACAATTCTGGTTATAAACTATTTATTGGAGATGGAATCCAAAATATGTATGTACCGGGAACTACTGATCCAGTTATAGCAAAATTAAGAGTTAATAGTTATTATGGAGATGTTGAATTAACAAAGAAAGATAAAGAAACTAATGAAACTAAACCACAAGGACAAGCAACTCTTAAAAATGCAGAATATGGTGTTTATGAACAAGCCACAGGAAAATTAGTGACTACAATTAAAACTGATGAAAATGGATATGGTAAAAGTCCAAAGGTACTTCCATATAATTCTTATTACTTACAAGAAATTAATGCTAGTAAGGGTTATTTACTTGATAATACAAAATACAATTTTGATTTGAAAGGTAAAGAAAACGAGAAACTAGATGTATTTGAAACAGTAGTTAAGAATTATATTAGTATTTTAAAACAATATGAGTTTGTAGATGGACAAACAACTTTCTTAAATGCAGAAAAAGATATTACTTTTGAAATTTATTATCCAAATGGAGATAAGTTTGATGAGATAACTACTGATAAGAATGGTTATGCAACAATAAATCTTCCTTATGGAGTATGGAAATTTCATCAAGTAAATACTACAACAGGTTATGAAAAAATATATGATTTCTTTATAACAGTTGATTATAATTCTGAAAAAGAACAATATTATAATATTTTAAATAATGCTTTATCTGCATATTTACAAGTATTTAAAACAGATGTTGAAACAGGTAAAACTATTGCATTAGCAAATACTACTTTCAAAATCTATAATAAAGATACTAAACAATATGTATCACAATATGTAGGTGGAAAAGTTTATAGTGAATTTAAGACTGATGAAAATGGTGTATTTGTCACTTATTTAAAATTGGTTGCAGGAAATTATAAACTAATTGAAACTGATAGTCCAAATGGTTATTTACTAGATAAAAATGGATTAGATTTTACTATTGGAGATAACACTCATTATGCTTATACAACTTATGGTCCATTTATTACTGTGTATTATAAAAACACACCAATAAAAGGACAAATTGAAATCTCTAAAAGTGGAGAATTATTTGCAATAGATAATGAAACATTCAATTATAATGGTAGAAAATCATTAGAGGGAATTGTTTATAATATCTATGCTGAAGAAGATATTAAATCAGCAGATGGTAATCATATTTATTTTAATAAAGGCGATTTAGTTGGAACTATGACAACAAATAAAGATGGTTATGCAATAAGTGAAAAACTACCACTTGGAAAATATATCGTTAAGGAAGTCAAAACTGATGATGAATATATTTTAGATGAAACTGAATATCATATTGAATTAACAGAAGTAGATAACTTAACACCAATAGTTTATGATTCACTTGAAATGACTAATATCTTAAAGAAAGGTAAAATTGAATTTACTAAAACTGATTTAGTAAATGGAGAAGTTATTCCAAATACTATTATAGAAATCTATACAGAAAACAATGAACTAATATTTACAGGAACTACTGATGAAAAAGGTAAAGTTGTTGTAGATGAACTAAAAGTAGGAAAATACTATATTTTAGAAAAAGAAGCAGCAACAGGTTATGTAATAACAGATGAAATTGTTTATTTTGAAATAAAAGACAATGGAGAAATTGTTAAAGCAGAAATGAAAAATAAACCTATCACAGGTACAGTAGAAATAACTAAACAAGATATATCTACAAGTGAACCTCTACCAAACACTCTTATTGAAGTTTATAACGATAAAGATGAGTTAATATTTAGTGGTAGAACAGATGAAAATGGTAAAATCACTATTGAAGATTTAAGATATGGAAAATACTATTTCATTGAAAAGGAAGCACCAGAAGGCTACACATTAAATCCAGAAAGGATGTATTTTGAAATACAAGAAGATGGAGAAATTGTTAAATGTACTATGGTAGATGAAAAGGTAGTTATAGAAGTTCCTAGTACAGGAGTTAATGATTATCACATTATAGAATTAGTTGGATCATTAATAATATTAAGTGGAATAGGAGTTATTGTTTATGTTAAAAAGAAAAGAAAATAAGAATAATAGTAAAGGTAAAAAGAGTCAACTTATCATAGTTGGCTCTTTACTTATTATAGTTGGAATAGTAATGGTAGGTGGTAAATATATTTATACTTATTTGCTAGATAAGAAAGAAGATATAAAAATTGAAGAATTTTATGAAGTTCAAGAAAAAATAGATGATGAAATTATTGCTACTGAAACACCAACCGAAGAAAAACAAGAAGAATCTAAACAAGATAATACTAATTATATTGCAGTAATAAAAATACCTAAAATAGGACTTGAAAAAGGGCTATGTGAAAAAGATAGTTATTGTAATAATGTTAATAGAAATATTCAAATATTAAAAGAATCAACTTATCCAGATATTGCAAATGGTAATTTTATTTTAGCCGGACATTCTGGTACAGGTAGAATATCTTACTTTAAAAATCTTTATAAATTATTGCAAGATGATGAAGTAAGTATTTTTTATCAAGGGAAAGAGTACAAGTATAAAGTTGTTAATATGTATGATATTGAAAAGACAGGAACTGCTAATATCATAAGAAATAAAGAAAAAACAACTCTTACTTTAATTACTTGTAGGCATAATACAAATAAACAAATTGTAGTTATCTGTGAATTAGTTGAAACAGTATAGGAGGGTTAGACTATGGATAATAAATATAATCTAAGTCAAATAACGAAAGCATTAGAAAAATTATTTGAAGCAGGGTTTAATACAGATAAAAAAATTCTAGCAATGAAACTTGAAGATTTAGTAAAAATAGGAAATCTAACATCTTCTGAAATAACAATAATAATTGATTTTAGAATGGCAGTTAAAAATAAACAGATAACTGCTTTTTTAAGTGGATATAAAGAGAAAGGAAATGAGAGCAAATGAAAAAATTTGAAATTGATGTAGATATAAATGGAACTATCACTTTTGAAGTTGAGGCTAAAAATAAACAAGAAGCCAAAGCAAAAGTAGATGACATTTTAAGTAATACTTCTGTTAAAGAAGCATTAGCAAATTATAGAAACAATATTGTTTTAAATGAAAAAGTAAAACAAGATAAAGATAGAGAAAGATAGGAGGAATTATTTATGGCATATTCAACTAAAATACCATCAATAAAAGTTAAAACAAGTATTGAAAAGTTTAATAAATTAGTAGAAGTATTAAGTATTCAAAGTGGAAATACTGATGATTATATATCTAAAAAATCTACTAAATTAAAAGAAAAATTATTAAAATATAGTGTTCCAAAAGAAGATGGAGAAGAAAAATTTGTTGATATAAGATTTTATCAAAATGAAGTTTTAGATATGTTTAAAATACTATTTGATGGAGTAAAAGACGAGATTGACCCAGAAGAAGATTATTATCAAATATTATTAGAATCAAGAAATAAATTTAATAAAAATGATGAAGAATAAATAGTCTAATTTAGAATAGGAGGTGCAATATGGCGAGTAAATTAAGACTAATTACAGACCTTTATGGAGAAACCTTAACACAAATAAGTAAAAATCCAGATGAATGGATGTCCTTTTTGGAATGTGCTGCGATGAATTATAAATATCCTTTTAATGACCAAGTTTTAATATATGCACAAAGACCACAAGCGATTGCTTGTGCTAAAATTGAGGCTTGGAATAAACAAGTTGGTAGATGGGTTAATCGTGGTGCAAAAGGAATAGCACTTCTTTCAGAAGATAATGGCTATACTAACTTGCGATATGTATTTGATATTGCAGATACCAATAGTAAATATGGTAAAAGTTTTAGATTATGGTCAGTTTCTAAACCTTATGAATTAGATATTATTGAATCATTAGAAAACAAGTACGGAGAACTTGAAGATAAAAGTTCTCTGGGACTTGCAATTAAGTCAGTATCAAAAATAATTGTTGAAGATAATATACAAGACTATTTAGAAGATTTAATGTTTTATAGAGAAAATAGTTCTCTTGAATCACTAGATGAAGAAAGTGTAAAAACTTTATTTCAAAATGCACTTTCAAATAGTATTGCGTTTTCAATGATTAAAAGATGTGGATTAAATCCTAATGAATATTTTACTCATAAAGACTTTGAAGAAATATTAAGTTTCAATAGTTATGACACTATAACAAGAATTGGTGTTGCAACAAGTGAAATATCAGAAATGGGACTTCGTGAGATTTATAATACAATTAAAAATTTACGAATAAATGAAATAAATAAAATTCGCACATTTGATATAGATAATGATTTATCTTATGATGTAAGTGAAAGCAGAAATACTGCCGAAAGGAGGAATAATTATGATAACTTACACACGTCAAGGGGATTACGAGATACCAGATCTAGTGATACCAGAGAACAAGATTCAAGTGGAGGGCAAATACGCAATGATGAGATTAAGGTACTTGAAAGAGAACAAGAAATCTCTATACACGACTCTACTAATGAGCAACAGGCTTCCAGAACATTTGATGAATATTCAAACGACAGCAGTAGAGAGAATAGAACAGATAGTGTCAGAGATGAAAAAGAGGGAGAATATAACAGAGAATTTGAAAGCAACAGACCCAATGAAATGGGTAGGACTAATGAACAACTTGAAGACATCAGCAGAGGAGATAATAGCGAACGAGTTGATTTACGCTTAAATATCTATGAGCCAGATAAGTCAAAAACTTCTTATGTTGTAGTAGATGAAAAAATAAATCAAATATTAATTACAACTCCACATTTACGAAAATCAAATAAAGAAATTAAAGATTTTATTAACAATGAACAAGATATTACAAAAAGAGCAGAGTTCCTTAAAGGAATATTTAATTCAGATTATACCGGTGTTATAGTTGATAATCAGATGTATGGTTATAAAACTTTTAACAACGGTATTTTATTTTGGAAAGGTAATTTCTTATCAAGAGATACAGAAAGTTTTGTTAGTTGGGAAGATTTAACTTATCACTATGAAGCAATGATATTATTAAATCAATTAAATGATAGAATTGAGCCTTTGCCAAGTATGACAGACCAATTATCTTTAATTGATGATAATAGTGAAAAGACTGTATCAGATTTAGAGTTTACGCAAGAGTTTGTTGATAGATACTTAACTGAAAGAGGGACAGAGAGTAAATACGGTATTTATGAAATGTTCCAAAAAAGTTTAAGTGCAGAAGATAATATAAATTATCTTAAAAACCTATATGGTATGGGTGGAGCAAGTACAACAATTAGAGGTTCTGGTATAGGAATAGACTATGACTCAAAAGGTATTCGCTTTTATCGTGGCTATTTTGACCCTAGTGCAACAGAACAACTCTTTAAGTGGAATTATATTGAAAAGAGAATAAAAACTCTTATACACGAAGATAGATACCTAAATCCAAAGGAATTAGAAGAATATCCTAATTGGCTTGAAAAACAAGAACAAGAAAGAGAATTTATAGAAGCAGAAAAAAATCTAGCAGATAGTATTGTTCCAGAACAAGCCGAAGAAAAATATGATTATCAATATCATTTAGGAGATAAAGTTTATATTGGTGCAGATGAATACGAAATATTGAGTATTGGAGATTTTAATGTAGTTTTATATGACTATCAATATCCATTATTTAATCGTGAAATGTCCAAAGAAGAATTTGATAGGAAAGTAAAAGAAAATCCTGCAAATGACCATCTTAAAGTTAAAATAAGTGATATTGAAAATAAACAGGAAGAAGTAAATGAAATTGAAGAAACAAAAGAACAAGAAATATCAGTGCCTACTGAAATTGATGATGTAGAAGTAGAAGAAAATATTGTTCCAGAGTTTGAAAAGAAAAAAAGTAATAAGATTAGGAGTTTTGACATACACCCAGAAATACCAAGTTCTGATCGTAGTCAATTTAGAATATTAAATGATAGTTTAGGAGAGGGAACACCAAGAGAAAAATTTAATCGTAATGTTGAAGCAATTAAGGTTTTAAAGAAATGTGAAGAAGAAAATAGATTTGCCACACCAGAAGAACAAGAGATTTTATCTCAATATGTTGGTTGGGGTGGACTTCCACAAGCATTTGACGAAATGGATTCTTCTTGGAGTAATGAATATCATATTTTAAAGAACTTACTTGATGAAACAGAGTATTCACAAGCACGTGAATCTACTTTAACGGCATTTTATACACCACCGGTAGTAATTAGGTCTATGTATAAAGCATTAGAAAATATGGGACTTAAAACGGGTAATATATTAGAGCCTAGTTGTGGAACAGGAAACTTTATAGGTATGATTCCAGATTCATTAAAAGATTGTAAGTTATACGGAGTAGAACTTGATTCAATAAGTGGTAGAATAGCAAGACAACTTTATCAAAAATCTACTGTTGCAGTACAAGGTTATGAAGATACTAATCTTCCTAATTCTTTCTTTGATGTTGCAGTAGGAAATGTTCCTTTTGGAGATTTTAAAGTATTAGACAAGAAATATGATAAGAATAAGTTTTTAATTCACGATTATTTCTTTGCTAAAACACTTGATAAAGTAAGACCGGGAGGAGTTGTTGCGTTTATAACTTCAAAAGGTACACTAGATAAAGAAAATCCAAGTGTAAGAAGATATATTGCACAACGAGCAGATTTATTAGGAGCAATAAGACTACCTAATAATACTTTTAAAGCAAATGCCGGTACAGAAGTAACATCTGACATCATATTCTTACAAAAAAGAGATTCAATAACTGATATTGAGCCAGATTGGGTATATTTAGGAGAAAATGAAAATGGAATAAAAATGAATCAATATTTCATTGATAACCCAGATATGATTATGGGTAATATGGAAATGATTTCTACTAGATTTGGTTATG
The DNA here is from genome assembly GCA_017404025.1 of Clostridia bacterium. Taxonomy (GTDB): domain Bacteria; phylum Bacillota; class Clostridia; order TANB77; family CAG-508; genus CAG-269. The sequence continues at coordinate 26,419 of JAFRDD010000040.1, read as the reverse complement.
ATTCTGCTTGTATATCTGATGGCGAAAATCTAGGAGATAAACTAGAACAAGCAATATCAAATATACACGCCGAAGTAAAAGAATATGAATTAGATGATATAGGAGAAGAAGATAATTCTATTGAAGCAGATTTAACTGTTAGAAACTTCTCATATACCCTAGTTGATGACAAAATCTATTTTAGAGAAAATAGTAGAATGTATCCACAAGAACTTGCAATGACTACCGAAAATAGAGTAAGAGGACTAATTGAAATAAGGGACTGTGTCAGAACTCTTTTAGAGTACCAAACAGAAGATTATCCAGATGAAGATATAAAGAGAGAACAGGCTAAATTAAATCGTTTATATGACGCATTTACAAAGAAATATGGACTAATCAATAGCAGAGGTAATAACTCTGCTTTTTCTAACGATTCAAGTTATTATTTATTATGTTCCCTTGAAATATTAGATGAGAATGGAAATCTTGCAAGAAAAGCAGATATGTTCACAAAAAGAACTATCAAACCTAAAACAGAAATCACATCAGTTGATAATGCAAATGACGCTTTAATTGTTTCACTTTCTGAAAAAGCAAGAGTTGATATAACATTTATGCAAGAACTTTGCAATATGAATATGGACGAAATGCTAAAAGATTTAGAGGGAGAAATATTCAATGTTCCAGAATACGGAGAGCCTAATCATTGGGTGACAGCAGATGAATATCTTTCTGGAAATGTAAGAGAAAAATTAAGAATAGCAGAAAAGTTTGCAGAAACTGATGAGAGATTTAATGTTAATGTAAAATATCTTAAAGAAGTTCAACCAAAAGATTTAAGTGCTAGTGAAATAAGTGTAAGACTCGGCTCGACTTGGATACCACCAGAAGATATTAAAGTGTTTATAGAGTATTTATTAAATCCAAGTTATTATTCTAGTCAGAATATTAGAGTTCATTATATGGAATCTACTTCTGAATGGTATATAGATGGTAAGAATTATGATAAATATAATGTAAAAGCAACTAATACTTATGGAACAGGTAGAGCAAATGCTTATAAAATTATTGAAGATAGTTTAAATCTAAAAGATACTAGAATATATGATTATTATGAAGATGAAAATGGTAAGAAAGTAGCAGAATTAAATAAAAAGGAAACTGCTATCGCACAAGCAAAACAAGAGCAAATAAAACTTGCTTTTGAAGAATGGATATGGAAAGACCCAGAGCGTAGAGAACGACTTACAAAAGAATATAATGAAAGATTTAATTCTATTAGACCTCGTGAATATGATGGAAGTCATATCACTTTTGATGGAATGAATCCAGAAATAACTTTAAGAACTCATCAAGTAAATGCAATAGCAAGAATACTTTATGGTGGTAATACTTTGTTAGCACACGAAGTAGGAGCAGGTAAAACTTTTGAAATGGTAGCAGCAGCAATGGAATCAAAAAGATTAGGATTATGTAATAAATCTTTATTTGTAGTACCTAATCATATAGTAGAACAATTCGGTCAAGAGTTCTTACAATTATATCCAAGTGCTAACATTTTAGTCACAACTAAAAAGGATTTTGAAACTGCTAATCGTAAAAAGTTTTGTTCAAGAATTGCCACAGGAGATTATGACGCAATCATAATTTCTCATTCACAATTTGAGAAGATACCAATGTCAGTTGGAAGACAAATTGCTATTATTCAAAAACAAATTGATGATATAACTTTTGGTATTCAAGATTTAAAAAATAGTAATGGCGAAAGATTTTCTATCAAACAAATGGAGAAAACTAAAAAGAGTTTAGAAACAAGACTTGCTAAACTTAATGATACTTCAAGAAAAGATGATGTAATCACTTTTGAAGAATTAGGAGTTGATAGAATATTCGTAGATGAAGCACATTATTATAAAAATCTTTTCCTTTATACCAAGATGAGAAATGTAGGAGGAATAGCACAAACAGAGGCACAAAAGTCATCAGATTTATTTATGAAATGTAGATATTTAGATGAACTTACTGACGGAAAAGGTGTAGTGTTTGCGACAGGAACTCCGGTTTCTAATTCAATGGTAGAGTTATACACAATGCAAAGATACTTGCAATATGGAGAACTTGAAAAAAGACATCTTCAACAATTTGACGCTTGGGCTTCAACTTTTGGAGAAACTGTGACTGCAATTGAATTAAGTCCAGAGGGTACAGGTTATAGAGCAAAAACTAGATTTGCAAAGTTCTTTAATCTACCAGAACTTATGGCAATGTTTAAAGAAGTTGCAGATATACAAACCTCTGATATGCTTAATCTTCCTGTACCAAAAGCAAACTATCATAATATTGTTATAGAGCCTAGTGAAATTCAAAAAGAATTGGTAAAAGAACTATCTGAAAGAGCAGAAAAGATAAGAAATAAAATGGTAGATTCATCAGTTGATAATATGTTAAAGATTACAAATGATGGAAGAAAATTAGCACTAGATCAGAGATTATCTAATGATATGTTAGAAGACTTTGATAAGAGTAAAGTAGCAACTTGTGCAGATAATATTTATGATATTTGGAATAAAACAAGTGAAGATAAATCGGCACAATTAGTGTTCTGTGATTTATCAACACCACACAACGATGGTAAGTTTAATGTCTATAATGATTTGAAAACAAAACTTATAGATAGAGGAATACCTGAAGAAGAAATTGCTTTCATACACGACGCAAATACAGACGCAAGAAAGCAAGAATTATTCAATAAAGTAAGACGAGGACAAGTAAGAGTTTTAATGGGAAGTACACAAAAAATGGGTGCAGGAACAAACTGTCAAGATAGACTTATTGCCTTGCACGATTTAGATTGTCCGTGGCGACCAAGTGATTTAATTCAAAGAAGTGGAAGAATAATTAGACAAGGAAATAAAAATCCAGAAGTTGATATTTATAGGTATGTCACAGAGGGAACTTTTGACGCATATTTATATCAGTTAGTAGAAAATAAGCAGAGATTTATTTCACAAATAATGACTTCAAAAACTCCTGTAAGATTTGCAGAAGACATAGATGAAACTGCATTATCTTATGCAGAAATTAAAGCACTTGCTGCAGGTAATCCAGATATTATTGAGAAAACTGAATTAGATACACAAGTAGCAAAATTAAAATTATTAAAGCAAACTCATTTAAGTGAGATATATGCTTTGGAAGATAAAGTTATAAAATATTATCCAAATGAAATCAAAAGATTAGAGAACAGAATTGAAGATATGAAAGAAGATTTAGAATTATTTAAAGCCAATGAAACACCAGATAATTCATTTGTAAAAATGGTTATTAAAGGAGATACTTTTACAGAAAGAAAAGAAGCAGGAGAAAAAATCATTGAGATATGTAAGTCAATGACTAATCCAGAGCCAATAGAAATTGGAGATTATAAAGGCTTTAAAATGATGTTATCTTTTGATACTATAGATAGAAAATTTTATATGGGTATGAAGAATAATTTATCATACAAAGTTGAACTTGGTAGTGACCCTAGTGGAAATATAACTCGTATTGATAATGTATTAAATAGTATTGAAAATAGACTTTCAAATACAGAAAGTAGTTTAGAAGATACAAAGAAAAATTATGAAAATGCGAAGATAGAAATTAAAAGACCATTTCCACAAGAGGACGAATTAAAAGCCAAATCTAAACGATTAGATGAACTTAATATTAAGTTAAATCTTAATGAAAAAGATAAAGAAATTGTTGATGATGGTGGCGAAGATGTAAGTGATAGTCAAGTATGCAAAAGAGATTATGAAAGATAAATCGCACGTTCGCATTTGGTAAACATTTAATATAAAATTTCATCAAGGAGGTGCTAATAATGGAACAATTTAGCGAAACGTTTATAGAGGGTTATTGTGAAGAAAGGTTTGATGAATTTTTATCTGATTCAACATTTTATTTAAAGAAAAATAATGCTGAATATAAAAAATTATTAGATGAAAAACACAATATATTGGATAAATGTCCTAACCTTGTAGATATTTTAGAAAACGAACAACAGGTTGAATTGTCTGCTGAAGAATCAAAATATGTTCGTGATTTTGATTTAGTAATGATAGATTTATCGGTATTAGAATCAAAAGAAATGTTTATTAGAGGAATGAAAGAAGCATATTATCTATTTAAAAAAATGAATATTATTAAGTAAGATTTAGAGTGATTTTAGGTAAAACTATTATCACTCTTTTTTTATTTTATAGAAAGGACTGATGATATGGAAGATAAAATAAGACAAGAATTATATGATAAGTTAGAAAATGAACTTTCTTCATATAAAAAGGAATTGGAATCTTTAACTGCAAAAGAAATAATTGATAAATCTTATGAAACTGCTATTAAAGAAGAAGTAATATTTTTATTTTATCCTGAGTCAAAACAATTTGATATTGATGAAATAAAAGCACTAAAAAATGAAAGGAATTCATTAGAAACTTTATATCAAGGTTGGATGGATTGTGATATGAATATATGTGAATTAATTGAAGATAGTGCAAGAGATACAGTTGAAGATTTAGCAAGAGATTTTAAGGAAAAACAGGCAAAGAAAAAAGATAAAGAAAGGTAGGTAATAGTATGGCATATTATCAACCGGAAGAAATACAAAAGGCAAAAGAAATGGATTTATATACTTATTTAAAAAACTATGAGCCAGAAGAATTAGTGCATTTTAGTAGAGGAACATATATGACTAGAACACACGATAGTTTAAAAATAAGTAATGGTATGTGGTATTGGTTTTCACGAGGTATTGGTGGAAAAACTGCATTAGAATATTTAATTCAAGTTAGAGATTATTCTTTTATTCAGGCAGTAGAAACTATTTTAGGATATTCAAATGAAAGACCACCAATAACATATCAGCAACCTAAAAAAGTTGAAAATATAAGACTTATTTTGCCGAAAAAATCAGACACAACAGATAGAGTTATAAGTTATTTATCTAGTCGTGGAATTGATAAAGATATTATAAGTGAATGTATAGATAATAATTTAATTTATGAAGATTTGCCTAATCATAATGTTGTATTTGTTGGCTATGATAAAAATAAAGTTCCTAGATATGCAGGAGTAAGAGCAACAAATGATAGCAGATATATGAAAGACGCTTATGGAAGTCATAAGGCATTTTCTTTTAAATTAGACTCAATAGAAAAGAATGATACTGTTCATTTATTTGAGAGTGCTATTGATTTATTATCATATGCTACACTTAATAAATTAGATGATAAAGAGTGGTATAACGATAATTTACTTTCACTTGCAGGAGTTTATCAACCGGCTAAAAAAATTGATGAAAGTAAAATACCACTTGCATTAAATTACTATCTAAATCAGAATCAAAATATTAAAAAAATATACTTGCATTTTGATAATGATAGTGCGGGAAGAATAGCAACAATGGCACTTAAAACTGTTCTTCCAAAACAATATGAAGTCATTGATGATCCACCAAAAGTTGGAAAGGATTTCAATGACTTTTTATGTGCAAAATTAGGAATAAACTATAAAAAAAGATATGAAAGAGAAAGGTGAAATTATGAAATTTAATTATTTAGAATTAGCAGAAACTATTAAAGAAAGAAGATTAGAAAAAGGTATTTCTACAAGAAAACTTGCAGATAAAATTGGTGTAAGTCACGCAGAAATATCAAGATTTGAGAACGGATTGAAAGCAAATTTTTATTTCGTTCCGTTTATAAAAATGTGTAAGGAATTGGATTTGGATTTATTCAATTTATTAGATGATGTTGGACTTTATGAAGTAGATTTTGACAAATTATACTATGTAATGTTCAAAAGTAAGAATGAAAATATTTTTAAAATTCACGCAAGATGTGAGGGAGAAGCATTAAGAATTGCACTTGATTTTGTAATGGAAAATAACTTGATAGAGTTAGATGAAACATTACAAAATATGTTAATGGCAGTCGTAGATGACCCAGAAAAATTTGATAAAAAAATCATAGAAAATTTTGAGAAAACTAATCAATTATTATATGAAGATATAGAAGAAAATGATGAAGATTATGAAGAAGAAAGTGAAGAATTAGACGCAGATTCTTTTATGGAAATGCAATGTGATAATTGCGAGTATCGTTGTCCTCATTGTGGACAGTGTACTCTTGGGGAGTAAATCTATTGTCTAGCAAGCACTGAATTTATACTCCCGTACAAATTCGTATGTGGGGAAATCCCCAATCCCCTTGCTAGACAAATCTATTTTTAAAGAAAGGAAGATGATGAAGTATGAGTGAATTATTATTTTTTATTTTAGGTTTAATTATAGGTGGTCTTGGAATGACAACTTTAATGTGTTGCTTACAAGTAAATCGTGTAAATGAATTAGAAAGACAAATTGTTTTAAAAGATAATAAAGAAGATAATGAGCCGGAGGTATGGCAATGCGAAAACGTAGAATAAAAAAACAATTGTGGTTAAGTGATGAAGAAGATTATATTTTAAAAACTAGGTCAGAGGCAGTTGGTATGAATGCCTCTGATTATATTAGACAATTACTTGTAGGATATAAGCCAAAAGAAAGACCACCAGAAGAATTTTATGTTGCAATAAAAAGTATTCGTCTTATTGGTAATAATATAAATCAAATAGCAAGAATGGCTAATGCAAGAGGTGTTGTAGATGTTCTTCATTTTAATAAAGAAGTAGATAAACTAGACCAACTAATTATAGATATAAAAAATAAATATCTTCGTCCTGAAAAAGATAAGTAAATATCAGCAGAAATCTGTTCAAAAATAAGTTTAAATGATATAATGTTTATGGTTAGGAGTGAGTAAGAAATGTTATCAAATTTAGAGTGTTCAATATTGAAAGAATTAGATAGACAAAACATTAAAGCAGATGTTATTTCAATAGTAATGGACAAACTAGATACAGATGATAAGAAAAATAAATTTTTATCATTTATGATTGATAATAGAAATGTACTCATAAGTTTAAATGATATTTTTTATGAATTAAAAATAATTATTAAATAAAATGTAGTGTAGGTGGTTATATTGAGTAATCTATTAAAAGATAATAAAATATTAATGGAAAAATATAATTATAAAAAAAATAAAGATGTTAATTTACAAACTTTAACACTTGGCTCACATAAAGAAATATGGTGGAAATGTCCTAAATGTGGATATGAATGGCAATCAATGGTTAAAAGTAAAAGTAATGTAAAAAGTTGTCCAGTATGTTCTAATCGAGTAGTTATCGTTGGTAAAAATGATTTATACACATATTGCTTAAATAATAATAGAGGAGAACTTATAAAAGAATTTGATAACCAGAAAAACGATTTTACAATGAAAGAATTAACGATTGATAGTCATAAAGAGGTTTGGTGGAAATGTTCAAAGTGTGAATACAGTTGGCACGCTTCTCCATATAGAAGAATTAGGAGAAATTCAGGGTGCGGCGTTTGTAAACATATTATCTTGAAAAAAGGTGTAAATGATTTATTAACAACTAATCCTGAAATAGCAAACGAATGGGATTATAAAAAAAACAAGGTTGCTCCAGATGAAGTTATGGCAGGTAGCAATAAGGAAAAATATTGGTTTATATGTCCAAAAGGACATAGTTATAATGCAACACCTTTGGATAGAAAAAAGGGGAATAATTGTCCACAATGTTCCAAAGAAAGGCACACATCATTCCCAGAAAAAGCAATCTATTATTATATAAAAAAATATTTAGTTGATGTTAAAGAAAATTATCATAGTTCTATTTTAGGTAACCAAGAAATTGATATATTTATCCCTAAAATAAAATTAGGTATAGAATACGATGGAAGAGCGTGGCACAAGAATTATAAAAGAGATTTTAAGAAGGATATTGATTGTGCTAATAATAGCATTGACTTAATTAGAGTAAGAGAAAATGGTTGCACTGAATATGATAGTGACTCAGTTAAAATATATATTTCTCCATATAATATGAGCGAACTCGATAATGCAATAGAAAATATTTTTAAATATATAGAAAAAAAATATAATATAAATAAAAAAGTAAATATAGATGTTCAAAGAGATAGAATAAAAATACTAGAAATAATGAATTTATCAGAAAAAGAAAATTCATTGGCTAGTTATTGCCCTGAAATAGAAAAATATTGGAATAAAGAAAAAAATGGAAAGATAACACCAGAACAAATTTCACATTCAAGTGAAAAAGAAATATTTCTTAAATGTCCAAAATGTAATACAGAATGGAAAATGTTAGCAAAAGATTTTTATTTACGCCCATATTGTCCATATTGCTATGGTCGTAAAGTTAAAACTGGATATAATGATTTATTTACTACAAATCCTGAATTAAAAAAAATATGGTCAAAAAATAATTCACTTGATCCAAGAAAACTAAGTAGTGGATGTAATTTTCCGGCTTTATGGCATTGTGAAAATTGTAATGGTGAATATGAAATGGTAATAAATGATAAAACTAATGGATATGGTTGCCCATATTGTTCAGGACATAGGGTATTAAAAGGTTATAATGATTTGTCATCAACTTGTCCCGAATTACTAAAAGATTGGGATTATGAAAAAAATAAAATTAAACCTGATGAAGTAACAAAAGGTTCAAACGAAACGGTCTTATGGAAATGTCATATTTGTAATTATGAATGGTTATCTACGATAAGTAATCGAACAATTTTAAAAAGAGGCTGCCCTAAATGTGGAGTAAAGAGAAGGGCTATTTCTCAATCTAAAACAGTATTACAATTTTCATTAGATGGAAAAATGATTGCTGAATATGAAAGCGTTTCCGAAGCAATACGAAACACAGGTATATTAAAAATATCTAATGTTTGTAGAGGTGAAAGAAAACAGGCTGGTGGATATATTTGGAGATACAAAGATAAATAATTAAAATAATATTTTTAATTTTTAACAAAAAAGTTAATAACGAGGTTATCAGTAAAATGGTAATCTCTTTTTTTATTGGAAAGAAAGGAGTGTGAAATGGCAACAACAGGAATTTGGAAAATTGAAAAAAGATTAGATAATGTTTTGAATTATACAACTAATATAGAAAAAACATTAAATAGTGAGTATGGTAAAGACAGTTATTATGATTTACACAATGTTATTGATTATATAGAAGCAGATTATAAAACTGAACAACAATTTTATGTATCTGGTGTTAATTGTAATTCTAAAACTGCACTTGAAGAAATGACTATAACAAAAGAACAATTTGGAAAGACAGGAGGAATACTTGGCTTTCACGCATTTCAATCATTTGCAGAGGGAGAAGTCACCCCAGAACAATGCCACGCTATTGGTGTAAGACTTGCCGAAGAAATGTGGGGAGATAGATTTGAAGTTGTTGTCAGTACACATCTTAATAGCAATCACTATCATAATCATTTTGTAATAAATTCTGTATCATTTAAAGATGGTAAAAGATATTATGATAAAAGAGAAACTTATGCAGAATTAAGACGAATATCTGATTCTATATGTGAAGAATATGGCTTATCTGTTATACAAGAAAAACCTTGTAGAAATAGTAAAATAAATTATGCTAATTATCAAAAGAATTTTAATAATAAAGTTAATTATTATTCTATTGCAAAAGAAGATTTAGATAGAGCAATAGGTATGGCTACTTCTTATTATGATTTTGAAGATTTAATGAAAGCAATGGATTATGAACTTTTTTATAGAGGAGATAAGTTAAGTATAAGAAGAAGTCCATATAAGAAAAATATTCGTATTGAAAGATATTTTGGTAATGAATATTCTATTGATAGAATTAAACAAAGAATAGATGAAGAATATATTAAAAGAGTTCCTTTTATTGAAGAATATGGAAATAAACCTAAACCAAAGGCAGATTATTATAGAAAAAAGAAACCAAAAGGATTTTATGCTTTATATATTCATTATTGTTATCTTTTAAAAGTATTTCCTAAAAAATATCCATATCAAAAATTATCTCCTGCAATTCGTGCTGATGTACGAAAGATGGAAGAAATATCAAATGAAACAAGACTGCTTGTCAGAAATAATTTAAAAACTGACGAGCAGTTTTTTTCGTTTAAGGAAGATAAGGAAAAAAGACTTAATGAACTTATGGATCAGAGAAGTAAACTCTGGTATAAGCACAAGAAATCAAAGTCTAAACAAGAAAAGGAAGAAATTAAGAAACAAATTGATGAATTGAATAAAGAAATAGAGCCAACACGAAAGGAGGTGGTGCTATGTAAAGATATTTTAGAAAGAAGTAAGAAGATGGAAAAAAATCTTCAAGAATTATCTGATGAAAAAGAAAAGACAAAGGAGGTAGAGAAAAATGAACACATCAGGTGACGCTGCTGAATCTATTGTAAGAATGAGTTTACAAGGACTTGAAGTAGCAGTAAAACTATCTGGAAGTGGTGCAAAAAATATTGCTGCAATAATGATAACAATGTTAAAAGACCAAAAGCAAACCAAAGGTAAGACTAGACTTACTAATATGCTTAAATCTGGAAAAGAATTAAAAGTATTTACTGTTAAAGAAGAAGATTTTAGAAAGTTTACGGAAGAAGCAAAAAGATATGGAGTACTATTTTGTGCTTTAAAAGGTAAAGGAAAGAGCCTAGATGGTATGGTTGATATTATGGTTAGAGCAGAAGACGCAAGTAAAATAAATCGTATTGTTGATAGATTTAATCTTGCTACTGTTGATACGGCTTCTATTAAGAGTGAAATTCAAAAATCAAAAGACAGTAAAGACAAAGGTGTTGTTATTAAGAGCGTTGAGGAAAGACTTGTTGATGATATTTTATCTAAACCAATAAGTAAGGAGGAAAATGAAATGTCAAACCCCCAAGTGGCAAAGACGGAAAAAAGCCCTCTGTCAGAGCCTACCTCAAACAACAAAAACAAGTCAGACAAGGGTACTAAATCTGAAAAGCCATCCGTTAGAGAAGAAATTAAATCTATAAAAGAAGAACAGAAAAAGGAAAGAGATTTAGATAAATCTGAACTTAAAAATGAAAAGACTCAACCTAATAAAACAACAAAACACAAACAACCAAAATCAAAAAAGAAAAAATCAAAGGAAAGAGGGTAAAAAAATATGAATGATTTTGATGAAATAATGGCAAAAGCCAATGGTAGTAATACTACACAAGAAAAAAAGCCTTTTGATAAAAGTGCTTGGTTAGAAAAGAAACAGCAAGAGCGACAAGAAGTATATGACTTAATGGACAAAACTGCTGATGAAGTTAAAGTAGATATAAATAAATATAAACAATATTTAGATGTTCAAGGAAGATTTGATAAATATTCTGTTGGTAATGCTCTTGTTATATCTGCAAGTCTTCCTACTGCTACACAATTAAAAGAATTTAATGATTGGAAAGAAGCAGGTGCTTTCATCAAAAAGGGTGAAAATGGAATAAAGATATTAGAGCCGGGAGACCAATATACAAGAGCAGATGGAAGTACAGGTATTTCTTATAATGTTAAGAAGATGTTTGATATATCACAGACAACATCTAATCAAAAGCCTAAAACAATAAATTATGATGATAGAGTAAAATTAACTGCATTATTAAAAGATTGCCCTGTTGATATTAAAGCAGTTGATGATATTCCAAATAGTATAAATGTTGTAGAGTGGAATAAAAAAGATAATGTTTTATATGTCAAACGAGGTGGAGAAACACCAGAAATATTCAAACAACTTGCAAAAGAATTAACAAGAGTAGGACTAGAAGAAACAGGAAACTCTGAATTAGATAATTTTAAATGTGTTTCTACTTCATATATGCTTTGTAAGAAATATGGAATAGATGTATCAGATATAAATATCAATTCTATTCCAGAAGCATTTAAAAATATGAGTGCTAGTGAAGTAAGAAATGAATTAACTTCTATGCGTAGTACTATGGAAGACATAAATACTAGAATGAGTGCATATTTTGAAACAATTTCAAAAGCACCAAAAAATAAGGAACACGAAAGATAGGAGGAATTTATGAAAGATGAAATTAAAGTGTTGGAACTTGATAAATACGAATTAGGTATTCTTATCAATGCTTTAAATGAGTTTAGGAATAAACTTGTTCAAGAAAGCAAGGAAACAGAATATGTAGATGATGTATTATTAAGAGCCATAGAGGTTCTAGAAGCCCCACCTAAAAAAAAAGTACTCACAAGGTGTTTGAGGAGAGATGAACACAGACGCTAATTATCCAAAGTGGGTGTATTGTATTGGATTAGTACCTACGATATGGTTAGCACTTTTAATTGCTCCATCAGTAAATGGAGGATTGCCACAAGTAATAAAGGATTTTTCTGATATTATAGGCAATCCTTTTCATATTACTTGGTGTGCAGATTCATTAAAAGTAATAATAATATTGATAATAGGTTATGTAATGGCTATTACAATTTATATATCTACTAAAAAGAACTATCGTAGGAGGGAAGAACACGGCTCTGCAAAGTGGGGTAATGCAACCGAAATAAATAAAAAATACAAACAAACCCCAATGGAAAATAATAAATTACTAACTCAAAATGTGTGTTTAGGACTTAATGGTAAAAAGCACAGAAGAAACTTAAATGTATTAGTTTGTGGAGGTAGTGGTGCAGGTAAAACAAGATTTTATTGTAAGCCGAATGTTATGCAATGTAATACTTCAATGGTAATTCTTGACCCAAAAGGAGAAATTGTAAGAGATACAGGTGCATTGCTTGAAAAGAAAGGTTATGAAGTAAAAGTATTAGACTTAATCAATATGGAAAAAAGTCATTGTTATAATCCATTTGTCTATTTAAAGAACGATAATGATGTTCAAAAATTAGTCACAAACCTTTTTAAAGCAACTACACCAAAAGGAAGTCAGAGCAATGATCCATTCTGGGATACTGCTGCAAGTATGCTATTACTTGCACTTGTATTTTATTTAAAGTATGAAGCACCAGAAGATGAACAAAACTTCCCAATGGTAATGGAACTACTCCGAGCAGGAGAAGTACACGAAGATGATGACACTTATGTAAGTCCATTAGATGTATTATTTAATAGATTAGAAGAAAGAGAGCCAGAGCATATTGCAGTTAAGTATTATAGAGATTATCATTCTGGTAGTGCTAAAACTCTTAAATCTATTCAAATAACACTTGCAGCGAGATTAGAAAAGTTTAATCTTGAAAGTCTAGCGTCTTTAACTGCAACTGATGAATTAGATTTGCCAACACTCGGAGAAAAGAAAGTCGCATTATTTGCACTTATACCAGACAATGATACAAGTTTCAATTTTCTAGTTAGTATTTTATATACGCAACTGTTTCAGCAGTTGTTTTTTTTAGCAGATCATAAGTATGGAGGAAGTCTTCCAGTACACGTTCATTTTGTAATGGACGAGTTTGCTAATGTAAGTTTGCCAGATGACTTTGACAAGATACTTTCTGTTATGCGTTCAAGAGAAGTATCAGTATCTATCATTTTACAAAACCTAGCACAATTAAAAGCCTTATTTGAAAAACAATGGGAAAGTATTGTAGGAAATTGTGATGAGTTTTTATATCTTGGTGGTAATGAACAATCAACGCATAAGTATGTATCAGAGTTATTAGGTAAAGAAACTATTGACACTAATACCTATGGAAAATCTAGTGGTAGAAGTGGCAATTACTCTACTAACTATCAAATAAGTGGTAGAGAATTATTAACTCCGGATGAAGTAAGATTACTAGACAATAAGTATGCAATTCTTTTTATAAGAGGAGAAAGACCTGTTATGGACTTTAAATATGATATTTTGAAGCACCCAAATGTAGCATTTACTACTGATGGAAAAGAAAAGCCTTACTTACACGGAGGAACAGAAAATGCTATTGCTTCAATTATTATTGATGAAAATATTGATAATTATGATTTTACAGAGATTGAGGAAATGGCAAGTGATTATGAAATTATTACTTCTGAAGAAGTAGAAGACTATTTTAAAAGAAAGGGAGAATGAGATTTATGAAAAAAAATAGTAAATTAAAAATGAGCAGTAAAGGAAAAAAATTATTTAAAGTTTATGCTTTGGGAGTATGTGCTTTTGCACTTACTATTGGAACAAGTATGAATGTTTTAGCGGCAGATGACCCAATGGCAGTAGTAAACAACTTATCAAATTTTATATTTGGACTTATTAGAGCAATAGGTATGATTATACTTGGCTTTGGTATAGTTCAAGTAGGTTTATCATTAAAGAGCCACGATCCAAGCCAAAGAGCCAATGGATTCTTAACAGTAGCAGGTGGTATTATTATCACTTTTGCAAAAGAAATCTTAAATATGATTGCAGGGTAGTCAATTATCAAAGGGCGAGTAAAAATACTTGCCCTCATCTTATTTTTACGAGGAGGTGTTAATATTGAGTGATAATTGGGTAGTGCAAAATTTACAAAATGCACTAGAAACTTGGAATAACAAGTTAGGCGAAATATGGCAATTAGTCACACAAACTCCAGAAACTTTTAAAGGTGGTAGTATTTGGAATGTAATTCTGAATATACACGGAGCAGTTCAAGCAATAGGACTTGCTTTGTTAGTTTTATTCTTCGTTGTCGGAGTAATGAAAACTTGTGGCTCAATAACAGAAGTTAAAAAGCCAGAACACGCCGTAAAATTATTTATAAGATTTGCAATAGCAAAAATAGTAGTCACCTATGGACTTGATTTAATGCTTTCATTATTTAAGATAGTTCAAGGTGTTATATCCACAATTATGACTGCTTCTGGATTAGGTGGAGCAACAAGTACAACTTTGCCACAAGAAATAATAACAGCAGTAGAAAAATGTGGATTTTTTGAGTCTATACCGTTATGGGCAGTCACATTGATAGGTGGACTATTTATTACAGTATTATCTTTCATAATGATTATGACTGTATATGGAAGATTCTTCAAATTATATCTTTATACTGCAATAGCACCTATACCACTTTCAACCTTTGCAGGAGAGCCTACACAAAATGTTGGAAAGAGTTTTCTTAAATCATATTGTGCAGTTTGTTTAGAGGGAGCAATTATAGTTCTTTCTTGTATTATCTTCTCATTGTTTGCAAGTTCGCCACCGGTAGTGGACGCAAATGCAGCAGCAGTCACACAAGTTTGGAAGTATATTGGAGAGTTAATATTCAATATGTTGGTACTTGTAGGAACTGTTAAATTATCAGACAGAGTCGTTCGTGAAATGATGGGATTATAGGAGGTGTCTAAATGAACGAGAAAATAGAAAAAATTAAAAATGATATAGAAACTTTTTTAATGGAGTCAATAGACCATCAAAATAAGCACATTGATTATATATTAGTAGATCCAGAAAAGAATGAAACTTATGTATTGGCAAGTGATGGTGTTGATGAAGCGATAGAGTTTACACCTTATTCTAAAAATTATGAGGGTGGATATATAAATGTACCAGAATGGGATTTTAATTTTGATTATTATATCTACAATTATTTAGAAGAAGGTAAACAAATAGCATTTATGACAGATGATGTTCATTATAGTATTTGGAACTCTATTCACGAATTATATCCAGAGGATATTGATTATAAAGATGGAGTTCAGATGTATTTGCAATATTGTGCAGATAAAGGAATTACAAAAGAATATTTAGATGAAAAAACAGGTTTTGATACACCAGATATAATGCAACACTTTGAGGGATTAGCAATCAATGAAACTATGGAATATAAAGGTTATATCATTGAGGCAGATGACTTAAATGTTGATAATCCAAAAGAAAATCTTGTTAATATTTATGAAAGCAAACAAGATTTTGAAAATAAAGAGTGTGTTGAAACTGTGTCTTTAAATACAGTAGGACTAAAACAAAATATAAGAGATTATATTGATGAGTTTTATATTGATAAATCTGTTATAGAAAGTGAAAAAGCATATTTCACTTTTGTTTTAGGTTATGACTTATTAAATGATATGCTTTCAAAATCATCTACACCAGAAAATGATGTAAGTTATGATTTTTGTAATATGGTTGCGGGAGAATTTTTAAAGAGTGATGAATACAAAAACGAAAAGTATTCTGCTTATGAAATGTTAGAAAAATGGGTAAATGACAATAAAGATTTTATTAAAGAGCAACACAGTTTGTTTATTGGAGAAACACCAGAACAAAATAAAACAAGAAAACTAGGCAATGGTATGTATGTTATGGATGTTGGTTATAGAAATAAACAACCTGTTGCATTAGTAGAAAAGAATACAGATTATGGAATAGAGTATATTATTGCATTTAACTACAAAATTGATAACGATAGAATTGATTGGGCTTATGGCTATTATTACAATGATAATCTTTCAAAAGCAAAGCAAGATTTTGAAAAAGTATTGTCCGGTGGAAATCTTGCAGACACATTTAACAAAAACAAAAAGGACAAAGAAAGGTAGGTATAAATGGAAGTTAAAATAAATAGAGAAATAAGAAATTACACAGAAAGTATATTTTTCGGACTGTCTTTAAGGCAGTTCGTTTTTTCTATACTTGCTTGTGGTGTAGCAGTATTACTGTATTTCTTATTAAGAAGTCATTTTGGAATAGAAACTTTATCTTGGGTATGTATTTTAGGTGCTAGTCCATTCGCTGCAATAGGATTTGTCACATATAACGGAATGACAGCAGAAAAGTTCATATATGCCTATATTAAATCAGAGTTTTTAATACCAAAGAACTTAACCTTTAAACCGGTTAATTTTTATTATGAATTAGTAAAAGACAAAATTGAAAAGGAGGGAGATAATAGTGAAAACATTAAGAACACTATTCAAACAAGATAAGGAAGCATTTGTAGTTCCAAAAGGAATACAAGATGTTATACCTGTCACAAGAATATGGCAAGACGGAATATTTCAAGTTGGTAAAAATAAATATTCTAAATGCTATCGTTTTACTGATATAAATTATGCAGTTGCAAGTAGAAGTGATAAAGAGGGTATGTTTTTAGAATATTCAGAACTTCTTAATTCATTTGATACAGGTGCAACTACAAAGATAACAATTTTAAATAGAAGACTTAATAGAGTAGATTTTGAAAAAAATATCTTACTACCATTAGAAGAAGATAATTTAGATGAGTTTAGAAAAGAATATAATAAAATGCTTTTAGATAAAGCAACCGGTGCTAATGGAATAACACAAGAAAAGTTTTTAACTGTTTCAGTTAATAAAAAGAGTATTGAAGAAGCAAGAAATTATTTTACAAGAATAAGTGCTGATTTAATAAATCACTTTTCACAATTAGGCTCAAAATGTATTGAATTAGAAGCGGAAGATAGACTTCGCTTATGTCACGATTTTTACAGACAAGGAGAAGAAAACTCTTTTACTTTTGATATGATACAGAATATGAAAAAAGGACATAGTTTTAAAGACTTTATATGTCCAGATAGTTTTAAGTTTGAAAAAGACTATTTTAAAATGGGTAATAAATATGGTAGGGTAATATTCTTAAAAGAATATGCAAGTTATATCAAAGATAATATGGTTGCAGAACTTACTGACTTAAACAGAAATATGATGATGAGTATAGATGTTATACCTGTTCCTATGGACGAAGCAGTAAGAGAAGTAGAAAATAGAAGACTTGGTGTAGAAACAAATATAACTAATTGGCAAAGAAGACAAAACTCTAATAACAATTTTAGTGCAGTAATTCCATACGATATGGAGCAACAACGCATTGAATCAAAAGAGTTTTTAGATGATTTAACAACTCGTGACCAAAGAATGTTTATATGTGTTTTAACTATGGTGCATACAGCAGATAGTAAAGAACAATTAGATAATGATACTGAAAGTTTACTAACCACTGCAAGAAAACATCTTTGTCAGTTTTCAATATTAAAATATCAACAAATGGACGGACTTAATACTGCAATGCCTTTCGGAGTAAGAAAAATTGATACTTTAAGAACTCTTACTACTGAATCACTTGCAGTATTTATGCCTTTTAGAGTTCAAGAAATAAATCACGAAAATGGTATTTATTATGGACAAAATGTAATAAGTAAAAATATGATTATTGCAGATAGACGACAATTATTAAATGGTAATTCATTTATACTTGGAGTTTCAGGAAGTGGTAAATCATTTACAGGAAAAAATGAAATAGTGTCTGTAATACTTCGTGATCCAAATGCAGATGTAATAATAATTGACCCAGAAAGAGAATATTCACAACTAATCAATGCACTTGGTGGAGAAGTAATCCATATATCAGCAACAAGTAATAATCATATAAATGCAATGGACTTAAATAGCGAATATGGAGATGGAGCAAACCCTGTAATATTAAAATCAGAGTTTATTTTATCTTTATGTGAGCAACTTATTGGTGGAAGTAATTTAGGTCCAAAACAGAAGTCAATTATAGATAGATGTACGGCTTCTGTTTATAGACATTTTCAACAAGGAAATTATCTAGGAACTCCACCAACTTTACAAGATTTTAGAGAAGAACTTTTAAAACAAAATGAGCCAGAGGCAAAAGAGATAGCACTTGCTATTGAATTGTTTACAGATGGAAGTTTAAATACTTTTGCAAAGAATACAAATGTTGATACTAATAATAGATTATTATGTTATGACATTTTAGATTTAGGTAAACAATTACTTCCTATTGGTATGTTAGTAGTTCTTGATAGTATTTTAAATAGAATAACAATGAACAGAAGTAAAGGTAGAAATACCTTTATTTTTATTGACGAAATTTATTTATTGTTTCAACACGAGTATTCAGCAAATTTCTTATTTACTCTATGGAAAAGAGTTCGTAAGTATGGTGCTTATTGTACTGGAATTACACAAAATGTTGATGACTTATTACAAAGTCATACTGCAAGAACTATGTTAGCCAATAGTGAGTTTATTGTAATGCTTAATCAAGCAAGTACAGATAGATTAGAACTTGCAAAATTATTAAATATATCAGATTTGCAAATGGGATATATCACTAATGTAGGTGCAGGACGAGGACTATTAAAAGTAGGTAGTTCATTAGTTCCTTTTGTTAATAAATTTCCAACAAATACAAAACTTTATAAATTGATGACTACTAAACCAGGCGAAGGTAATTAACGATTAGGAGGTGGTTATCTTGGCAGATATAAAAGTCAAAGATATAGCAAAAAAGAGTGTAAAGACTATAAATAAAGCAGTAGTACAGACTGAAAGATTTAAAGATACCATAGTTAGAACAAAGGAAAAAGCAGAGGAAAGTGTTAGCAATGATACAAGTGCTAATGAGTATGCAAATAATAAAATAAAGTTTGCGACTAATAGAGCAGTAGATGAGGGTGTTCATCAATTTAATAAGCAAGGACAAAAATCTTTAATGAAAACAAAAGAAAATTATCAAAAATCAAAAGCAAAAATTAAACAATTAAAGAAAAAAATACAGACTAAAAGTAAAGTTAAATCTACTGTGAAAAATACCAAAACTGCAATTAAAACAAGTAAAGAAGTTGCAAAGAAAGCCGAGAAAACTGCAAAAGAAACAGTTAAAGCAAGTAAAAGAGCAGCACAAATAGCAAAAGAAACTGCAAAAAGAACTGCACAAGGAATTAAGTTAGCAGTTAAAGCAACAATATCTGCAATAAAAGCAATCATTGCCGGAACAAAAGCATTGATTGCTGCTATTGTTGCAGGAGGTTGGGTTGCAGTAGTTGTAATAATAGTTATTTGCTTAGTAGGACTATTAGTAAGTTCTATATTTGGAATATTCTTTTCAAGTGAGAAAACAAGTGCTAATGCAATAACTATGAATGAAGTAGTTGCAGAATGTAATCAAGAATTTGCAGACAAAATTCAAGAAATTCAAAACTCTAATGCACACGATGAGTATGTTTTAGATGGTAGTATGGCTTCTTGGAAAGATGTTTTACTTGTTTATACAATAAAGCAGTCTAATGGTAAAAATGAAACAGATGTCGTCACAATGGATGATAATAAAAAGAAAGTTTTAAAAGAAATATTTTGGGATATGAATAGTTTATCTTCAGAAGTAAAAGATGAAACTGTCACAGAACAAGGTGTTAATACAAGTGAGGAGCCGAAAGAAGTTCAAAAGAAAGTATTGCATATAAAAATAACTTCTAAATCAGTGGAAGATATGAAATCGCAATATAGTTTTAATAATGAACAAAATACTCAACTAGCAGAATTATCAAGTGATAAATATGCAAGTTTATGGGGTGGAGTAATCTATGGAAGTAATGGCTCTGGCGAATATGTTAATTGGAGGCAAGGCGACCCTAGTTGGTCTAATGTAAGAATAGGTAATACAAGTAGTACAATAGGTAAAATTGGTTGCCTAGTGACATCTATTTCAATCTTAATTGAGAAGTCTGGTGTTAATACAACTATAAGTCCATTTAATCCGGGAACTTTTGTTGAGGCACTTAATAAAAATGGTGGATTTGATAGTGGTGGTAATTTACAATATGCAGCAGTAAGTAAAGCAGTACCTGGATTCAGTTATGCAGGACACGTTGATTTAAAGGGAAAATCAAGAAGTGAAAAACTAGCATTGATTTCTCAATATTTTAGTCAAGGATATTATATTACAGCAGAAGTAAAAGGAGCAACACCGGGTAATCAACACTGGGTAGCAGTCACAGGATTAGATTCTGTCAATGTTATGATGGTTGATCCGGCTTCTAATCAAACTATAATGTGGAATGCTTACGAGGTTAGTAAAACTTCACAATTTAATTACTTTAAGGTAGATTAGTATGCTATTTTCAATATTAAAATTATTTATAGCAATATTACTAATGTTAATTAAAATAGATAAGGTTATTTCTAAATTTAAGAAATAGCCTTATCACTACATATAAAATATTAGCAGAAATCGGTGTAAATTATAGAAAAATTTTTATTATTATGATATAATTTTGAGGAGAGTATCAAAACATATTGTCAACACAAGATTTTTGTGGTAGAATATTCGGAAAACGAAAGGAGTGTGATTGACAATGAAAAAAGTAAATGTAAGAAAATTAATAGAATTTGTAAATAATAGTGGGTTAATCACACTTTCTTTAAGCGTACAATAAAATAGACTTTATTAGTATAGTTTTGTGGTGGACTCTCTATTATTAGAGGGTCTTTTTGTTTAAAAAAGACTCAAAGAATGGAGATGTTATAGAATGAATACAATAGATAGAACTTTAAAATATGTAGATTTGTATTTAGTAAATAATGATTTAGATAATATAAAAGAATATAAACTTCCAGACGGATATAGATTTGTTTTATTCAATGACGGAGATGAAAAAGACTGGGTTGAAATAGAAATGTCTAGTGGAGAATTTTTAACTTTTGATGAGGGAATGGAAGCGTTTAATCATTATTATGGAAATCATTATGAAGAATTAAAAAAACTTTGTATCTTTATAGAAAATGAAAAAGGCGAGAAAGTTGCTACATCCACTGCATTTTATTTAGAAAATAAAGTAGATGATATTACAGGTAATGTTCATTGGGTTTCTGTAAAGAAAGAATATCAAGGACAGCATTTATCAAAACCTTTAATATGTGAAACATTAAAGCAGATGAGAAGATTAGGACATAAGAAGACTTTATTACATACACAAACACATACTTGGTTAGCAGTAAAAGTTTATTTAGATATGGGATTTGAGCCTTATAAAATAGAAGAACATTATTTAGGATGGCAAATAATAAAAAAATTAACAAATCACGAAAAATTATCTGGTGTTGATGATATAGAAATAAGTGATATGTATAATCCTTTATATGTTCAAGCATACGATTTTTTAAAAAGTAAATTTAATGAGCCTTTTGTATATAAAGTTTGGGATGAAAAAGGTCCAATCATTGGTATCAATGATAATGGACAAGTACATTATTATAAATATAATTTTGAAAATGAAAAATTACAGATAGTTGGTGAGAATGATGAATATAGAAAAATTTTGTGAGAAATATGATTTTGGTAAAGTAATTAATATTACAAAAATATCTGGTGGTTTAATGCACAAAATGTTTAAAGTAGAAACAGATAAAGGTATTTATTGTGTTAAAGTATTAAATCCAGAAGTAATGTCTAGGAAAGAAGCATACGGTAATTTTGTAGTATCAGAATCAGTTTCTAATCTAGCAAAGAAAAATGGAATACCTGTATCTAGTGCATTAGATATTGATGGTAATTACTTAACAAAATTAGATGATATGTATTATATGGTATTTGATTATGTTGAGGGAAAAACGTTAAAAGATGATGAAATAACTGTTGAACATTGCAAGAAAATTGGAAATGTTTTAGCACATATTCATTCATTAGATTATAAAGAAATAGGATTAGAGCCTAATGTAGTTGAATATAAGAGATTATATGATTGGGAGAGTTATATAAATAATCCTAATTTTAGTAAAATGCCATATAAAAATGTATTTTTAAAGAATTATAAGAAATATAACTCTATGCTAAAAAGAGCAAATCAAAGATTTAATGCTACAAACAATAATCAAACAATATGTCACTCTGATATGGATCCGAAAAATGTAATGTGGAATAACGATAATCCTATTATTATTGATTGGGAATGTGCAGGAGTTGCTAATCCAGAAAGAGAATTATTAGAAGACGCATTATGTTGGTCTGGATTTTTAAGTAATAATTTTAGTGAAGAAAAGTTCATAGCAATATTTAAAGAGTATTCTAAATATAGAAATATTGAAGATATTGAGTGGTATGATGTTATTTGTGGTAATTTAGTAGGTAGATTTGGTTGGCTTAAATATAATTTAGAAAGAAGTCTAGGTATTGTTTCTAATGATGAAGAAGAAATGAAACTTGCAGAGAATGAAGTTGTAAAAACTATTGATGAAATAAATAGATATTTAGATTTAATCGGAGATATGTATGATATTATTACAAAATTAACAATTAAAGAAACAGAAAATTATGATAGTGTAATGCAACAAATTGTAGATAGTAATGAGATTTTAAAAGGTAAGCAATTTAGACTTATCACAGCAGGGTTTACAAATACTATATATTCAGTTGATAACTACATAATTAGAATATGTACTGATTCTAAAAATGAAGAAAGATTTGAAAATGAAATAAACTTCTATAAAGAAAATAAAGATAATAATGGAATACCAAAATTATATGTTAGTGATACAACTAAAAACGTAGTACCTTATTATTACGAAGTTATAGAAAAAGTATCTGGTAAGACTTTATATGAATTATGGTATAGATTATCTGATATTGAAAGAAGAAAAATAGTAATTCAAATTATTGATATTTTAAAACCTTTTCACTCAAAAGAAGTTAAAGGTTATGAGTTTTTAGAAATATTAAAGACAAAAATATTATATTTAAAAGATAAGTGCAATCTTGATGATGAATTATTTAATGATTTAATAGATATGTGCTATAAGTATTTTAAAGAAAATACATTTGGACTAATACACGGAGATTTGCATTTTGATAATTTTATGTTTGATGGAACGAAACTACATTTATTAGATTTTGAGAGATGTATGGTAGCACCAATAGATTATGAGTTTAGAATATTCTCAAAATACGATACTCAGCCTTATTTATGGGCAAGTGCTAAAACAGATATGTTAGCAGTTGAATCTGATTATCAAAATTTAATTAGTATGTTTTTAGAAAATTATAAAGAGTTAAATGAGATACCATACATTAACGAAAGATTAGTATTTTATAGTATAATAGAATCATTAGAAAATTATAAAAATACCAAAGATGAAGAAAGAATGCAAGAAGTAAGAGAAAAAGTAAAAAAACTAAAACTTGATGAAACAAGAAAAGTAAAATAACTAGGAGTTGAGATAGATGGAATATAAATTATTAGAAGAACAAGATTTAGAACTTATGTTAGATTTTGTTGATGATGAAAATACAAAATATAATGTAGATGTTTTAAAAAAATTTATAGATAATAAAAATGATTTTGGATTTATTGCAAAGATAAATAATAAGATAGTTGGGTTTGCTTTTGGTTATATTTTATTAAAACCAGACGGAAGAAAAGTATTCTATCTTGACGCTATTGATGTTATGCCGGATTATCAAGGAAAAGGTTATGGAACAGGTTTAATATCATTTGCTCGTGATTATGCTAAAAGTATTGATTGTTATAAAATGTATTTAATAACGAATAGAAGCAATATTTCTGCTTGTAAATGTTATGAAAAAGCAGGAGGAATAAATAAAGCAGATGATGAAATTATTTATGTGTATGATTTTAAGGAGAAAAACTAATGGATATAAAAAAGATAATAGAAGAAAAATGCAATATAGTTGTTGATAGTATAAAGTTAATTGGTGAGGGGTATGACAGCAAAGCATACATCGTAAATAATGAATATGTTTTTAAAATCAAGTTCAGTGCTAATAAGAAAAAAGGGTATGAAAAAGAAAAAGCAATATATGATTTTCTAAATAAAAAATTAAATACAAATATTAAAGTACCAAATATAGAATATTCATATATAAGTGAAGAATTATCTATTTTAGGATATAAAGAAATTAAAGGAACTTTTTTAACACCAGAAATATATTTTACTTTATCAAAAGAAAAGCAAGAATTATTAAAGCAAGATATTGCTATGTTTTTAAGACAAATGCACGATTTAGATTATAGTGAAATAAGTTCATATACGATAGACAATAAACAAAATGTTTTGGAAGAATATCAATTACTAAAAGACACAATATATGATAGTCTTACTGATATTGAAAAACAATATGTAGAAGAATTTATGCAAAGATTACATAGTACAACTATATTTGATGGTAAAAAATGCTTATGCCATAATGATTTTAGTTGTAATCATTTATTACTTGATGATGAAAATAGATTATGTGGTGTAATAGATTTTGGAGATTCTGGAATTATAGATGAGTATTGTGATTTCATATATTTACTAGAAGATAGTGAAGAAGAAATTGGTGTATCTTTTGGAGAAGATATATTAAGATTATACGGAAATATTGATATTTCAAAAGCAAAAGAATATCAAGATGTTGTAGAACAATATTATCCAATAGAAACTATTGTATATGGTATTAAAAATAATAGACCTGATTTTATAGAAAAAGGTAGAAAAGAGATTTATATAAGAACTCACAAAGATGAAAAATTAAGGAAGTGATGATATGGGTAAAGTAATATTAGTATGTGGCAAAATATGTAGTGGTAAAAGTCATTATTCAAAGGCTATTAAAGAGTCTTTAAATGCAGTAATTATATCGCCAGATGAAGCCACTTATGAATTGATAAACAATGAACAAGGAGAATTTTATAATGTATTCTCTGAGAGATTAAATAAATATCTAACTAGAAAAGTTGGAGAAATAGCACAAGCCGGTGCTAATGTGATTTTTGAAAGAGGTTTATGGTCACACAAAGATAGAAAAGAAATAAGAGAATATTACAAAAATAATGGAATAGAATGTGAAATTCATTATGTATGTGTTGATGATGAAACTTGGAAACAAAATATTGCAGAAAGAAATCAAAGAGTATTAGATGGTAATGGTGGCTCAGATTTTTATTTAGATGAGGGACTAATGAAAAAGTTAGAATCTAAATGGGAAGAACCAACAGAAGATGAAGTAGATGTAATACATAAAGTTGATAGAACGAAAAGTATTAAAAAGTAAGGAAGTGTTTGTATGCCAAATACATATTTAAAAGTACCTAGTATTGATGAATTACATTATAGACAAGAATGGATGAAAGACCTTAAGACAATGTCATATAATGCAGGTTATGATATGGATTTAAAGGGTTATGATAAAGAAACAGGGACTATAACTAAAACTGACGAAGAAATGATAACTTGGTATAATAATTGGGTTAATAAAGAGCCAGATAAATATTTTGCTTATATCTATGATAGTAAAATAGCAGAGCCTATTGGAGAAGTATATTATTATTTAGATAATGGAATACATAGTATGGGAATTGTTATTCAAGATAAATACAGAGGAAAAGGTTATAGTTATAATGCTTTATTAGAACTTGAAAAAGTTGCTTTTGAAAAGAATAATATAAGTGAATTATCTGATATAATTCCATTAGATAGAATAGGGGCTATTAAAACATTCAAAAAAGCAGGTTTTATTCATACTGATTTAGAGAAAAAAGAGTTAGTATTTGGTAAAGAAAGTATTGCACGACAATTATTAATTACAAAGGAAATGTTAGATAATTGCGAAACTAAATTATAAAAATGAAGTAACATAAAATTAATAAATAAATATAGTTTAGGGTTAGTAAGAAAAGAAAAATAAACACAGAAAATAACCTATTAGAAATTGGCAATAATTTCCAGTAGGATTAT
>JAFRDD010000013.1 GCA_017404025.1 Clostridia bacterium | reverse complement strand
TTCTCTATAAAAATATATTTTATTTGCATATTCTGCTAATTTTTCATCCCAAATTTCTAACATACTTTCATCTTTATTTTCTTCTTTTATTTGTCTTAAATAATTATTTCTTTGTTCAATCGTTTTTAAATATAAATTTAAAATATGTAAATAATTTGGCCTTAATTGACTTATCATAACATCTAAAAATTTACGTCTATTCTGTGGACCACCTTTTAAAATTTCTATATCTTCTGGCGTAAAAATTACAATATTAATATTTCCTAATAATTCACTTAGTTTTTTTAATTTAATTGAATTTAAATAAATATTTTTGTGATTACTTAAGCCTATTTTTATTTTTCCTTCTCTATCTGATTTTTCATATTCTATTTCTACTATTGCATTTTCATTATTAATATTTATTAATTCTTTATCCTTCTGTGTTCTAAAAGATTTTCCCATACTACATAAATAAATAGCTTCTATTATATTAGTTTTTCCTTGAGCATTTTCTCCAAAAAAAACATTTATATTTTTTTCTAATATTATTTCTTCTTCTTTATAATTTCTAAAATTATTTATTTTTATTTTTTTTATCCACATATCATTCTCCATCTGTGTATAACTTTCAAAAATTCAAAAATGTATTTTTTCCTATTTTATTCTATTTTTTTCTTTTTTTTTCTAATTTATTCTATTTTTTTCATAATTATTTTTTTATTATTTTTTAAGCATATAATTTTATAAATAAAAAATAAAATCGGCTTATTTTGGATTCTCGTGCGTCGTTTTTTTTATTGTTTTTTTATGATTTTTTTCTATTTTTTTCTATTTTTTTCTAATTTATTCTATTTTATTCTAATTTATTCTATTTTTTATAATTAATTTTATTTATATTTTTTCCACTATTTTATCCACACACAATTAACATATTGTGGATTATTATTATTAAAAAGTATAAAGTTCGAATTTTAATTTTCTTACTTTATACTTTTTTTTACTAATCTTCTTTTAATCTAATTGGTAGAATCATATAAACATATTCATTATTCTCTGTAGCTTTTATTAAACAAGGAGATATGTTTGTTCCAAATTCTACAAAAACATCTTCATCTTCTATTGACTTTAATGCATCTAGGAAATATTTTGGATTAAATCCAACTTCTAAATTTTTGCCTTCTGTTTCAACATATAATTCTTCTTTGGCATCTCCTGTCTGATTAGTACATGAAATTACTACTTTTCCAATATCAACTTGTACTTTTACTGGATATTTCTTTTCTTTTTCTACTGTTGAAGCTGATATTAAACTTATTCTTTCAAAACTATTTTGTATATTACTTTTATTTACTTTTATTCTAGTTTCCCAATTACTTGGAATAACATTTTTATAATTTAGAAATTCTCCATCCAATATTCTAGTAACTATTTTACAATTTTCCATTTCAAAAAGTGCTTGATTTTTTGCAACTCCTATTTTTATTGTTTCAAAAGAATCAGATAATATTTTATTAACTTCATTTAATGTTTTTCCTGGTATTACAGCACTAAAATTATTAGTTTGCTTGCTTAAATATATTGATCTTAATGCTAATCTAAATCCATCAACAGCAACTATATTCAATTTATTATTTTCGATTTCAAATAAACATCCTGTAAAAATTGGTCTACTTTCTTCCATACTAACTGCAAATATTGTTTTTCTAATCATATTTTTTAAATTATTTTGTTCTAGTTCTATAGCATTTTCTATTTCTATTTTTGGTAATTCTGGAAACTCTTCTGGATTCATAGTTGCTAATTTATAATGTGAACCTTCACATTCTATTTCTAAAAGATTTTTATCATTTACAGATATATAAATTTCTGTATCTGGTAATTTTCTAATTATTTCACTAAACATTATAGCATTTACTACTGTACTTCCTTGTTCTTTTACTTCACAATCCATCACATATTCTATTCCTATTTCTAAATCATATGTGGTTAACTTTATTTCATTATCATTTGTTTGAATTAATATACCTTCTAATATAGGCATTGTAGTTTTAGAAGCTACTGCTTTAACTACGGAATTAATAGCTTTCAAGATTTTATCTTTATAACAAACTATTTTCATTGCGAAACCTCCTTTATAATAATATAATATTTTTAGTAGTAGTAGTATTAGGTTCTGTGGAAACTGTGGAAAACTATGTGGAAAGTTAGAATCCCTAAAAAAATTGTTGTGTATAATATTGTGGATAATAACAAAATTTATCCACATCAAAAATTTTAAAATGTGGAAACTTAAGATGTACACATGTTATAAACAATAATTCCACATGTGTATGTGGACAACCAATATACCTCTTCCGTAAGAAAAGATTAAATGCAATTTTCCAAACAATAATTTTCACAAACACAAATTTTTAAAAAAGTTAATTTTTATTTTTGTTATTATTGTTTGCCATTTATGATTATGTTTTTCACACTATCCACAATTTGTTTTGTACTTGTTTGTTCCCTAACCTCTTTTTCAATTTTTTTATAAGCATGCATTACTGTAGAATGATCTCTATTGCCGAATTCCTCCCCTATTTTTGGAAAAGACATATTTGCAATTTCACGGCAAAGATACATTGCAATTTGCCTTGGATAAGCAATATCATTTGACCTTTTATTTCCTGGTAAATCATCTTTGTTAATGCTAAAATATTTAGCAATAGTTTCTTGAATAAAGTCACAAGAAATAACTTTTTCGCTTTCTACTTTAAACTCATTTATTGCCTTTTCTGCTAACTCAATAGTTATTGGAGTATGTACTAAGGATGCTCTAGCAACTATTTTGTTAAATACTCCCTCCAACTCCCTAATATTTGAATCAATTTTATTTGCAATATTAGATAATATAAAGTCATCAATTATAATATTTTCATCTTGAGCTTTTTTTCTAAGTATGGCAAAACGAGTTTCATAATCTGGACAAGATATATCTGCTAAAAGTCCCCATTCAAATCTAGATTTTAGCCTATCTTCTAAAAATGGTATATCTCTAGGTGGCTTATCACTAGAAATTATAATTTGTTTTCCATCTTCATATAATGCATTAAATGTATGGAAAAATTCTTCTTGAATTCTTTCTTTTCCAGCTATGAATTGAATATCGTCAATAAGTAAAACATCAATACTTCTATATTTATTTCTAAAAAATTCATTTTTATTATCTTTTATTGCATTAATTAATTGATTTGTAAATTTCTCAGATGTAACATACAAAACATTTGAAGTTCTATTATTTTCTAATATTTTATTTCCTATTGCTTGCATTAAGTGAGTTTTTCCAAGACCAACATCTCCATACAAGAAAAGTGGATTATATGCTTTTCCAGGTTCTTTTGCAATTGCTAGAGCTGCTGCATGTGCTAAACGGTTATTCCCTCCTACAACAAATGTTTCAAAAGTATATTTCGGGTTTAAAGTAGATCTGTTAATTTCAACTTCAGCATCAGTCACATTTGATGAGTTTTTGTCAGAAATAATTTTTTCTTCATTAGTTTCCTCGTGAGAAGAATCAATAACTGAAAAGGTCCAATCTTGATTTGTTATATAACGAAAAGTATTTAATATTAAGTCTGCATATCTACTTTCAATAAAATCTTTATGTGATTCAGAAACTGTAATTAAAGTTATATGATTATTTTCAATATCTTTTATTTCCAAAGTTTGAATCCAAGTGTTATAAGTTATGGTTGTTACCTCTTCTTTCAATAATTCTTTTGCCTTATTTAGTAATTCATCTTTATCAATATTCATTTTATACTCCCTTTCGTACAAAATTATCCACAATTTTATCCACAACTGTTGATAACTTTGTAATATTTTTGTAAAATAAGACACATTTGTTACGAACGCATTTTTGATAAAAAATAAATAAGAATGAGCGTCGTTTTTCTAATTCCATATAATAACAAATTATGTCATAATAAGTCAAGAATATTACAAAAAAATTTTTTATTTGTGGAAAATGATTAAAAAATCTGTGGAAAACTATTTAAAAATTTCCAAATACTTACAAAAAAGTGTTAAAAAGTTACATAATGTACCAAAAATTAAAAAAATAAATTCAAAAACTTAAAAACCCGCAAAGTCTTATATCCTTAGAAAAAAATGAAAAAAATTCATAAAATCACTTGACATTTAATGTTAAGATAATGTATAATCGATATACTTGTTATTTTATCGAAAATAATTTGTAAAATTATATATAAAACATTTACAGGAGGTGCAAAAATGAAAAGAACATTTCAACCAAAAACAAGACAAGCTAAGAGAGAACATGGATTTATGAAAAGAATGAAAACAGCTTCAGGAAGAAAAGTATTAAAAGCAAGAAGAGCAAAAGGTAGAAAAAAATTAAGTGCATAAACAAGGCCGTTAAATGGCCTTTAAATGCTTTTTTTCAAGTATATTCCTGATACTCAGAAAGGAAAAAAAAATTGAAAAAAACAAAAATGCTAAAAAAAAATTTTGAATTTAGAAAAGTTTTATCAAAAGGAAAATATTATTCTGGCGACAATATAGAAGTATTTATATTAAAAAATAACAAATCGCTAAATTTTATTGGACTAGCTATCAGTACAAAAACAGGAAAAGCATATATTAGAAATAAAATAAAAAGGCTAATAAGAGAAAATTATAAAAATTTAGAAAAAAATTTAAAAGATGGTTATAATATAGTATTTTTATGGAAGAAGAATAAATCAACAGAAAATGCAAAATACTCAACAATAGAAAAAGACATGAAAAAAATATTTGATAAAGCTAATATTATACAAGAAAATAAGGAAAAAATATGAAAAAAATACTTATTTTTATAATAAATGGATATCAAAAGCATATTTCGGTATGGATTCAAAGTAAAAATATACATTGCAAATATTATCCAACGTGTTCTGAATATACAAAGCAAGCAATAGAAAAATATGGCAGCATTAAGGGAGGAATATTAGGAATATGGAGGATTTTAAGATGTAATCCATTTTCAAAAGGAGGATATGATCCATTAAAATAAACGTGGAGGAAAAAGAATGTCTGCAATATTTAGTTTTTTTGCAAGTGGATTTGGATATGTTTTAAATTTTTTATATAATGTTGTAAATAATTATGGATTAGCCATTATACTATTTACTCTTGTAATAAAATTGATAATGTTACCAATATCTATAAGACAACAAAAAACAATGAAAAAAAGTGCTAAAATTCAAGAAAAGGCAAAGCAAATACAATTTAAATATAAAAATGATCAAG
This sequence comes from Clostridia bacterium, assembly GCA_017404025.1. Lineage (GTDB taxonomy): Bacteria > Bacillota > Clostridia > TANB77 > CAG-508 > CAG-269. The sequence goes on along the minus strand of JAFRDD010000013.1, from coordinate 57,595 downwards.
AAAAAATGAACAAAGAAATGATGAACTTATACAAAGATGAAAAAATGAGTCCATTTAGTGGATGTATAACAACAATAGTACAGTTTATTTTACTATTGTCAATATTTTATGTTGTAAGAAGTCCTTTAACATATATGAAAAAAGTTGATAAAAGCTTAATAGACAATTATGTTACAAATATGAAAGAATCAAATATAACGGTTTCAAATTATCCAGAAATAGACGTTATAAGAGAAAAAGGAAAAGAAGATAGTAACGTATATATAAATACAGATTTCCTAGGATTAGACCTAAGTCAAGTCCCAAAACAGAATTTAAGTGATTTTAGAGTTTGGATAATACCTGGACTTTATATAATATCATCATTTATATCTATAAGATTAACTACTAAAATGCAAGATAAAAAGAAAAATAAAGAAGAAAAAGCAATAGAAGTTAAAAAATCAAATGAAAAAGATGAAAAGACTGAAGAGGCTGATACAGTAATGCAAACTAATAAAGTAATGTCTTGGATGATGCCTATTTTATCAATTTCAATTGCAATTATAGCACCACTAGGATTAGCTTTATATTGGCTTATAAATAACATATTAATGATAGTAGAAAGGTTAGTTTTAGATAAACTAATAAAGACTGAGGAGGAAGAATAAAATGTTAAAAAGCATTATTTCCGAAGGAAAAACAACAAATGAAGCAATAGAAAATGGACTAAAACAATTAAATGTATCAAAAAATATGGTTAATATAAAAGTATTAGAAGCTGAAGACAAGAGAAGTTTCTTTAGTATTTTAGCGCCTAGAGTAGTAAAAGTAGAATTAACATTAAAAGAAAATAAAATTCAAGAAGATAAAACAAAAAATACTCAAAATAAAAAGATTATAGAATTATCAGAGGATGAGCAAAATAAAGCTGTTTCAAACATAGAAAAATTCTTAAAAGAAATGTTGCCATTATTAGGTAATGAAATAAAATATGAAGTAAAACCAGGAAAAGAATATATAAATATCAAAATAGATAATGAAAATTTAGGATTTTTAATAGGATATAGGGGAGAAACTTTATATGCATTTCAAAATATTTTAACTGCAGTAGCTGGAAAAGAAATTGAAAATAAAGTAAGAGTCCTTTTAGATATTGAAGGATATAAAGCTAAAAGAGAGAAAACATTAGAAGAATTAGCTGAAAAAGTAGCAAAAACTGTAATAAAAACAAGAAAATCAGTTACATTAGAACCTATGAAACCTTATGAAAGAAAAATAATTCATAGTAAATTACAAGAAAATCCAAAAGTTGAAACAGTAAGTATTGGTGAAGAACCAAGAAGAAGAATAGTAATATCTTTAAAAAAATAAAATAATAAAATCGGAGGTCAAAGGTCGGATTTTACTAAGTTTAGTATAACGATTTTTGACCAATTTTTTTAAATTTTAAAAGGTTACATAAAGGAGGGAAAATAAAATGGATACAATTGCCTCAATATCTACGGCTCCACGGAATTGGTGGAATTGGAATAATAAGAATGAGTGGCGAAGATTCATTTAAAATATTAAATAAATTTTTCAAACCAAAAAAAGAGGAATCTATTGATGAAATAAAGGGATATAGCATAAAATACGGTAATATTATAGAAGATGATCAAATAGTAGATGAAGTGCTTGTTTCATATTTTAAAGCACCCAAAAGCTATACAACAGAAAATATGTGTGAAATCAATTCTCATGGAGGGATTGTAATTGTAAGAAAAATATTAGATATATGTCTTAAAAATGGGGCAAAATTAGCAGAGCCCGGAGAATTCACAAAAAGAGCATTTCTAAATGGAAGAATAGACTTATTGCAAGCAGAATCTGTTATAGATATTATAAATGCAAAATCTGAAAAAGAAGCAAAAGCAGGAATAAATCAATTAGAAGGACAGTTATCTAAAAAAATAAATGAAATAAAACAAAATATATTAGATGTAATTGTAAATGTTGAAGTATCTATAGATTACCCAGAATATGATGTTGATGAAGTTACTATAAAACAAATTTCAGAAATGCTTTATACTGTAAACGATAAATTAAAAAAATTAGAAAAAAGCTTTGATAATGGAAAAATTATAAAAAATGGGATAAAGACTGCAATAATAGGAAAGCCGAATGCTGGAAAATCTTCTTTATTAAATACAATTTTAAAAGAAGAAAGAGCAATTGTAACAGATATAGAAGGAACTACTAGAGATACAATAGAAGAATTTGTAAATATTAATGGTATTCCATTAAAATTAATTGATACTGCAGGAATAAGAAAAGCAAAGGATGAAGTTGAAAAAATAGGAATAACAAAATCTAGGAAAATAGCCGATAGCGCAGATTTAGTTATTGCAATTATTGATAGTTCAAAAGAACTTTCTGAAGAAGATGAAGAAATATTAGAGATTGTAAAAAATAGAAAATCAATTATATTATTAAACAAAATTGATTTAGGAAAAGTTATTACAAAAGAAAATTGTAGGTTAAAAGATGCAAGCGAGAATATTATTGAAATTTCTACGATTGAAAATAAAGGAATAGATGAATTATATGAAAAAATAACTGAATTATTTAATTTAAATGATATAAATTTTGATAATGAAGTACTTGTAACAAATTTAAGGCACAAAAATTTGATTTCTGATGCGATAAGCAGTGTGGAAAAAACTCAAAATACAATAAATGAAAAAATGCCTTTAGATATTATTGCGATATTTTTAAAAGAAATTTTAAGTAATTTAGGAAAAATAACTGGTGATGAAATTGGAGAAGATATAATAAATGAAATTTTTTCTAAATTTTGCTTAGGAAAATAGTAATAAAATATCAAACGAGAATCAAAAATAAGACGATAATAATATAAAAACGATAAATTAATAATATAAAAACAAAAATGCCTTATAATTGAAAATAAAGAGAATATAGTGGCAATATAAAAAACAGGTCACAAAAAATAAATCAATAAGTAAAAAATAACGACATAATATAATACGGTAACTAATAAGTAAAAATCACCGCTAAGTGGCGGGAAAACAGGGTTTCCTGTTTCACATAGAAATGAAAGAAGGAATAGATATGAAATATTTTGCAGGAGATTATGATGTAGCAGTCGTTGGAGCTGGCCATGCAGGTTGTGAAGCAGCACTGGCGGCAGCAAGATTAGGAATGAAAACATTAATATTTTCAATAAGCTTAGAAAACATAGCTAATATGCCATGTAATCCACATATAGGAGGAAGCTCTAAAGGACATTTAGTTAGAGAAATAGATGCTCTAGGCGGAGAAATGGGGAAAAATATAGATAAAACAATGATACAAATAAAAATGTTAAACACATCTAAAGGGCCAGCTGTACATTCTTTAAGAGCACAAGCAGATAGAAAAAGATATCAAATGGAAATGAAGCATACATTAGAAAAACAAGAAAACTTAGAGTTAAAACAAGCCGAAATTGTAAATATTGAAATTGAAGATGGAAAAGTGAAATCAATTGAAACAAATGTTGGAGCTGTTTACAATGTAAAAACATTAATATTAGCCACAGGAACATATTTAAAAGGGAAAATATATATAGGAGAATTTTCTCAAGAAAGTGGGCCTGATGGAGTTGCAGCAGCAAATAAATTATCTGATTGTTTGAAGAACATTGGAGTAGAACTTGTTAGATTTAAAACCGGAACACCGGCAAGAATAAATAGAAGAAGTATAGACTTTAGTAAAATGGAAGTCCAAAAAGGTGATGAAAATATTGTACCTTTTTCTTTTGAAGATGAAATAAAAGAATTGAAACAAGTAGATTGTTATTTAACATATACAACAGAGGAAACACATAAAATTATTAGAGAAAATTTGCACAGATCACCACTATATGCTGGAAAAATAGAAGGTACAGGACCAAGATATTGCCCATCAATAGAAGACAAAGTAGTTAGATTTAGCGAAAAGCCAAGACATCAAGCGTTTGTAGAGCCTGTTGGGTTAGACACAGAAGAAATGTACATACAAGGAATAAGTTCGTCATTACCAGAAGATGTCCAAATAGCTTTTTATCATACAATACCTGGACTAGAAAAAGCTGAATTTACAAGACCAGCATATGCGATTGAATATGATTGCATTAATCCATCAAATATGAAACTATCTTTAGAGTACAAAACTATAGATGGATTATTTACAGCAGGACAAATAAATGGAACTTCAGGATATGAAGAAGCAGCTTGCCAAGGACTAATTGCAGGGATAAATGCAGCAAGAAAGATACAAGGTAAAGAACCTTTAATATTAGATAGAACACAAGCTTATATAGGAGTTCTAATTGATGATATTGTAACAAAAGGAACAAATGAGCCATATAGAATGATGACATCTAGAGCTGAATATAGACTTTTATTAAGACAAGATAATGCAGATATAAGATTAACTGAAATAGGACATGAAATAGGATTAATTTCAGATGAAAGATATAAGATGTTCGACAAGAAACGACAAAATTCAACAAAGGAAATTGAAAGATTAAGAAATACTATAGTAAGGCCAACAGAAGAAGTTAACAAATTATTAAGAGAAAATGGAACTTCAGAGCTTACAACAGGAACAAAAATGGCAGAGTTATTAAAAAGAACAGAACTAAACTATGAAAAACTGGCTCCAATAGATCCAGACAGACCAGAATTAACATATCAAGAAAAAGAACAAGTCGAAATTGAAATAAAATATGAAGGATATATCAAAATGCAAGAAGCACAAGTAGAAAAATTTAAAAAATTAGAAGAAAAAGTATTACCAGACAATATAGATTATGAAAAAATAAATGGTATAAGCTTAGAGGGAAGGCAGAAATTAAACAAATTCAAGCCACATTCTGTAGGACAAGCTTCAAGAATATCTGGGGTATCTCCAGCAGATATTTCGGTACTTTTAATATATTTACAAATGCAAAAAAAGAAATAAGGGGGTCTATATGGAAAAAGAAGAATTTTATAGGGAAATGAGAGAAAATTCATTAAAATTGGATATAGAGTTGAATGAAGAACAATTAGAAAAACTATATATGTATATGGACATTTTATTAGAATGGAATCAAAAAATGAATTTAACGGCAATAACAGATAAAAAGGAAATAATATTAAAGCATTTTGTTGATTCTTTAACAATTAATAAATACATAGATAAAAATAAATCAATTATAGATGTTGGAACAGGAGCAGGATTCCCTGGAATACCTATAAAAATTATAAGAGATGATGTTGAAGTAGTTTTAGTAGACTCATTAAATAAAAGAATTAACTTTTTAAATGAAGTAATAAATAAATTAGAATTAAAAAATATTAAAGCAATACATGCAAGAGCTGAAGAAATAGGAAAAACGGAAGAATATAGAGAAAAATTCGATATTTCAACATCAAGAGCTGTAGCAAATTTATCAACACTTTCTGAATACCTAATTCCGCTTGTAAAAATAAATGGAAAATGCATATGTATGAAAGGACCAGATATAAACGAAGAAATAGAACAAAGTAAAGTCGCAATAAAAACCCTTGGTGGAAAAATAGAAGATATTAAATCATTCAGATTACCCAATAGTGATTTTTCAAGGAACATTGTAATAGTAAAAAAAATAAGTAAAACAGACAAAAAATATCCAAGAAAAGCAGGAATCCCAAGCAAGGAACCAATAAGATAAAATATAATAAAAAAAGACAAAATATTTGTCTTTTTTTATTGACTTTTTTACAATATTTTTATATTATATTAAGGTAGAAAAAAACAGAAATGGGGGCAAGCCAAATGAGTAAAATTATATCTGTAGCAAATCAAAAAGGTGGAGTAGGAAAGACAACTACAACTGTAAATTTATGTACTATTTTAGCGAAAAAAGGCAAAAAAGTATTATTAATAGATGCAGATCCACAAGGTAATGCAACTAGTGGACTTGGTATTGAAAAAGAGGTAGAATTATCAATATATGATGTATTAGTAGGAGAAACTTCAATGGAAGAAGCTACAGTAAGTACATCAATAAAAAATCTTGATGTATGTCCATCAAACATAAGTTTGGCAGGGGCTGAAGTAGAGCTGGTTTCTATGATGTCAAGGGAACAGCGTTTAAAAGAAAAATTGGATATAGCCAAAAATAGATATGACTATATTTTAATAGATTGTCCACCATCTTTAGGATTAATTACGCTTAATGCCTTTACTGCATCAAATAGCGTGTTAATACCTGTGCAATGTGAATATTTTGCTTTAGAAGGATTAGGTCAATTATTAAATACAGTAAATCTTGTAAAAAAGCATCTAAATAAAGAAATAGAGATAGAAGGGGCTTTACTTACAATGTATGACATAAGAACGAATCTTTCAAATCAAGTAGTAAAAGAAGTAAAAAAATACTTTGGGGATAAAGTATACAAAACAGTAATACCAAGGAATGTAAGACTTAGTGAAGCACCTAGTTTTGGACTTCCAATAACAATATATGATCCACGTTCAAAAGGTGCAAAAAGTTATATAAAATTTGCTAAAGAATTTGTAAAAATTAATGAAGAAGAACAAAAAGCTAAACATATGAGATAGGAGGTATATAAAATGGCAAAAATGTCAGGGTTAGGAAAAGGGTTAGATGCATTATTTGGTCAAACTCCAGTACCAGAAGAGCAATTACAAGAAACAGATGTATTAAAAAATTTAAAAATAACAGATGTAGAACCAAATAGAGATCAACCAAGAAAAAGATTTGATCAAGAAGCATTAGAAGAACTTGCAGAATCAATAAAAGAATATGGTTTAATACAACCAATAGTAGTTACCAAAAGAGATGATTACTATCAAATTGTAGCAGGAGAAAGAAGATGGAGAGCTTGTAAAATAGCAGGTTTAAAAGAAATACCATCAATTATTAGAGAAAATGATGAGAAAAAGAATTCAGAAATTGCATTAATAGAAAATATACAAAGAGAAGATTTAAATCCTTATGAAAAAGCAGTAGGAATAAAACATTTAATGGACGAATATGGTTTAAGGCAAGAAGACGTTGCAAAAAAATTAGGAAAAAGTAGAAGTGCAGTAGCAAATTCAGTAAGAATACTAAATTTGGACCCACGTGTATTAGAATTTGCTAAAGAGGGTAAACTAACAGAAGGACATTGCAAATCATTACTTTCTATCACAGATAATGAAAGACAATATAGAACAGCAGTACAGATGATAGAAAGAGGTGCTACAGTAAGACAATTAGAAAAAGCAGTTAAAATTAAAACATCAAAAGTAGAACAAGAAAAAAATCATGCTTTATATAAAGATATAGAAAATACATTTCAAGGATTTTTTGGTACGAAAGTAAGACTTGATGCAGGAAAAAGAAGAGGAAAAATAGTTATAGAATATAGCTCAAATGACGACTTAGAAAGAATATTAGACTTAATAAAATAAAAAAGTTAGAAATTACTATTGACAAGCGGCAGTAAAATATGCTAATATAAATACTGTCGCAGGACTTGGAGAGGTGGTCGAGTTGGTTTATGGCACCAGTCTTGAAAATTGGCGTGCGTTTATAGCGTACCGTGGGTTCGAATCCCACCCTCTCCGCCAACTTTATTTAGTTAGATATGAATAAAATATCTAACTTTTAATTTATAAATGGAGATGTACCCAAGTGGTGAAGGGGACTGTTTGCTAAACAGTTAGGTCGTGAAAACGGCGCGGAGGTTCGAACCCTCTCATCTCCGCCAAAATTAAATAAATGTATTGAAATAAAATGTACTTTATGCTATATTATAAATATAGGAATAAATGCATTTTATTTTTGTGTAAGGAAAAAATTTACCTGTAAAGGAGGAAGTTACTTTGAGTGAAAAAGTATATACGGTTGAAGAAATAAAAAAGATTCTGAAACAAATATTAAAGAATATGCCTGTTGAAAATGTAATTCTTTTTGGGTCTTATGCAAAAAATCAAGCTACCAAGGACAGTGACTTAGATTTTGTAATAGATACAAAAGAGCAGCTAATAGGATTTAAGTTATTCAGTTTAATAACAAAAATAGAAGAAACATTTAAAAAAGATGTAGACGCATTTGAAAAATCAGAAATAATCGAAAATTCTAGAATAGATAAAGAAATTAAAAGAACAGGGGTTGTTGTATATGAAAAATAAAGAATATATATCTTTTGTAAAAATGATAGAATATATAGACAAGTCATTAAAATATACAGAAGGATATACTTTTGAACGATTCTGTGAAGATGAAAAAAGACAATAGATGCAACTGTATTTAATATTAGTCAAATAGGAGAATTAGTAAAAAATATCTCAAAAGAAACAATGGAACAATATACAAACATTGAATGGAATATGATTAAAGGACTAAGAAATAGAATAGTACATGATTATGAAGGAATAAGTTTAAAAAGTATATGGTATATATTAAAAAATGATATTATAGAATTAAAAGAAAATATACAAAAAATCTTGAAAGAATCAGATGAAAAATGAACGGAAAAGCCTAGCTTTATCCGTTATTTTTTTTTTCAAAAAACAAAAAACAGTTGACAAAAACAAAAAAAGATAGTATACTAAGAAACTGAAACAGTATACAAAGTATAAAACGTTGCATATAATATAAAAAACGAAGGAGGGAGCGAATTGAAAGAAAAACAAATAATAGAAGCAGCAAGAAAATTATTTCATAAATTTGGATTTAAAAAAGTATCTATGGATGAAATTGCAAATGCTGCAGGAGTAACGAAAAAAACAATATATATGCATTTTCCTAGTAAAGAAGAACTTTTAAAATACTTTATAAAAGAAGAACTTACAAATATGAAAAACATAGTAGAAGAAGTTGAAAAGAAAAATTCAGGCTTTTTTGAAACTGTAAATGAAGGCATATATAATTTGTTAATATACAAAAAAGAAAAAGATTTTTTGAATATAATTGCTGAAGAAGCTGAATGGCTAAAAAATCCTGTTGTAATTCAAAATTTACAACTAATAGATGAACAAATTCAAAATTATATAAAACAAAAATTGGAAGAAGCAAAAGAAAAAGGATACATCTATTATGAAGATGTAGATGTAACATCATTTTTAGTTTATAAAATGTATATGGCCTTAATATTTGATTGGGATGAAAACAACAAAAAATTAGATGACAAAATAATAGCAAATACAATCACCAATGTATTAAAAAATGGGCTAAGAAAGGGCGGAAAAGAAATTGAATAATAATGAAACAAGTTTTAAGAAGATCATGAAAATAGTAATTTTAGCTGTAGTTGTATTGATACCAATAATATATAGTTTCTTTTATTTAAAATCTTATTGGGATCCATATAAAGACTTAACAGGATTAAAAATTGCTATAGTTAATTTAGACAAAGGAGAAAATGATGAAAATCAAGGAAAAGAATTTGTAAAATCTTTAAAAGAAAATGGAACATTTACAATATGTGAAGAAACAGAAGAAAAAGCAAATGAAGGAATGAAAAAAGGAAATTATTATGCAACAATTACTATACCAAGTGATTTTACAAAATGCTTAAATAGTGCAGGTGAAAAAGAAAAACAAAAAGCAACAATAATATATAATCCAAACCAAGCAACAAACTATTTAGCAACACAAATAATAAACAGTGCAATGAAAACAGTAGAAACAAATTTACAAGGTAAAGTAAATAATAAAATTGCAGAAAAATTATCAAATAAATTAAATGAAGTGCCAGAAAAATTACAAGATATAGTAGATGGAGCAGACCAAATACTAGAAGGATCACAAGACTTAAATTCTGGACTAAACCAAATAGATGATGGCACAAATAAACTAAATAATAGTTATACAGAATTTGATAATGGTGTAAATTCTGCTTATACAGGAAGTAAAGAACTTGATAAAGGTAATGAACAAATTACAACAGGTGCTAAAGAATTATTAGCAGGTGCTACAAACTTAGACAATGGAGTTGCACAAATAAATGAAGCGTTAAATGTTGCAGATTTAAGTAAAATACAAGATTTAACATCTGGAATTAATAAATTAAATGTAGGTGTTAATGGAGAAGAAGGATTAAGAAATGGAATAAATACTTATGTTTATGGAACAGAAGGAGTAGCAAATGGAGTAATAACATTAGATGCAACATTAGAAAATATGATAGCACAATATACAACAGCATATACAAATGCAGTAGCAACAGAAAATACAGTAGACCAATTAAAATATGGAACAGCAATAGAAACATTAAAAGCTGTAAAAACAAAAATAAATGATACAAGTAGTGGAGCAAGTTTAGTTCAAGGAGCAAAAATGCTAGGGGTAGCAGACAGTACAGGATTAACAGCGGGAGAAAAACTAAAATATGGAACTGCACAAATAAGTGAAGGAGTATCACAATTAAACAATGCAACATCAGACATACAAGGCTTAGGAACAAGTATAACAGCCTTAAAAGAAAATTTAGCTAAAGTTAAAGTTGGAACAGGAAGTTTAAATGAAGGAATAGCAAAATTAAAAAGTGGAACAGAAAAAACAAAAGCGGGAAGTGAAGCACTATCAAGTGGGTTATCAAAACTAGATAGTAGTTCTAAAGACGTAAAAACAGCTTTAAATAAATTAAGCGAAGGAACAAAATCTGCTTATGATGGAAGTACACAATTAGTTAATGGAATAGGAACATTTAAAAAAGAAATTAGCAAAGGAATAGAAACAACAAATAAAGAATTAGAAAAATTAGACGGAATAAAAGAATTTGCTGAAGATCCAGTAGAATTTAAAACTGAAAGTTATGGTGAAGTAAAATCATATGGAATAGCATTTACACCATTATTCTTATCAATAGGATTATGGGTAGGTGGACTTATGGCATACATAGTTTTATATTATGACCAAAAAAATAGATTCTGGATTTTTGGAAGTAAAAATCCTAATAAATTATTACAAAATATTATGTATTTAGGAATAGGAGCAGTTGAAGGTATAGTTACAGCAGTACTATTAAAAATAGGTTTAGGATTTGAAATACAAAATATGGCATTATATATATTTGCAAGTACTATAATAGGAATGGCATTTGTAAGTATAATTCAATGCTTAATTAGAAATTTTGATGATGTTGGAAAATTTATAGCTTTAATTATTTTAGTATTACAGCTTGCTGCATCTGGAGGAACATTCCCAGTAGAAACTATAGATAAAGGTTTCCAAGGATTTACAAATATTTTGCCAATGACTTATTCAATAAAATTATTAAAAGAAATTTTAGTTCCTACAGCAACAAACTTTAAAGGACAATATATTGCAATTTTAATAGGAATAATAATAGTATGCTTAGGAATAACAACAGTAGTGGATTTATTAAAAAATAATAAAAATGATAAAGCAAAAGCATCAAAATAAAATATGTGATAAAAAGAGGAAGTAACAAACTTCCTCTTTAAATGTATTGTGACCAGAAATATAGCTAAAATATGGTGAACATAAATGAATGATAGACGTCGATGGTTTAAAACTATATTAACAAAAAAGTTAATATAACATAAAATATATTATCTGCATTTTTTGTTAAATTATGGAGATACTTTAGTTATACTTGCTATTTTAGATTAAAATAACTCTTACATTGGGCGTTTTTTAAATATAATGTACAAAATTACTTGACAATGCGCATAATACGTATTATAATTAAATTATCGAAAGGAGGAAAGTCATGAATTTCCGACAAGTAGATAAGTTATTGAGAGAAGATGGTTGGCATTGTATAGGAGCTTCCAAAAGTTCGCATTATCAATATAAGCATGAAACTAAAAAACGGTAAAGTAACTATACCCAAACATAATGGTGATATAGCGCCCAAAACTCTCAATAGTATACTTAAACAGGCAGGGTTGAAATAAACCATCGCTGTAATATATTAGGAGGTTAATGATGAAAGTTATCTATCCTGTTTGTATTTTTCAAACAAAAGATGAGTATATGGCATTTGTTCCAGATTTAAACACAAATAATACTTTTGGCAAAACATTAGAAGAAACATTATATATGGCACAAGATTTAATCGCTACTTATATATTAGAGGATCTTGAAGATGTAAGTAGAAATGAAATACCAAAACAAAGCAAAATAGAAGATATTGATATCAAAGAAGTTCAAAAATATTGGGAAATAGAAGATGAAGATATAATAAGTTCATTTAAAACATTGGTTGTAGTTGATTTAGATGAATTTGTACAAAAATGGGGAAATAAATCAATTAGAAAAAATTTAACTATTCCACAATGGTTAAACACAAAAGCCGAGGCATTAAATATAAACTTTTCACAAGTGTTGCAAGAAGCTTTAATGCAAAAAATATCAAAAAATATGCGTAGTGATAGAAATTAATTATACAGCAAAAAACGTTAAAAATAAAAAGAGGAAGTAAAAAACTTCCTCTTTAAATGTATTGTGACCAGAAATATAGCTAAAATATGGTAAACATAAAAATTAGCAACAGCCAAATAACCCAAACTCTTGCAAGTAAATAAACAACAAAGTCTAAAGCTATAAAAAGCAAAATGGTTCCGAACCAAACACTGATGGATTTAAAAAATAAATGCCGCAGCTCGGTTTCACAAGTACATTCATTTTTGTGGGATTTATAGTATTTTTCTGCCCAAATCAATCCAACAATTAGTCCAGCGATACTTGTAAGTATGAGAATAATCTCAGCTAAATCTTTGAATTTCATGAAGATCCCTACCTTTTATATGACAAAGGTTTAATATACGAATTTAGTGCATTATACAATAAATAATGAAATATGTCAAAAAATGTTATAAGATATTATTAGGTTATGAAGAAGATATTACTAATATGCAGGTGGACCAGATAAAACAAAAATATTGGATTTAATGGTAGATTCTATACATTTCCATATTTCCTAACATTTTTATTAAAAAGATATTTAAAAGAAAAAAGATAAATAGTAAATAGAATTAGTTTTTAGGAATAGGATATTAATACAAGTATAGTTAATTTAGGTACAGCCATAGAGGAGGTTTATATTATGCCTAATTGTGAATTTGTAACATTTATTTCTATTTTAGCATGTAGTATTGCAAAAGATAAATCTCCTGAAGAAATAGCAACATTATCTGCATTTTTTGTTCAACTACGGAGATACTTTAGCTACACTTGCTACTTTAGATTCAAATAACTCTTGTACGTCATCTAATTCGTAATATCTTTAAGCAAATAGATAAATAAAAAAACATCTGCAACTTTGTACTGAACTCTAATAAGTGCAAAAGAAAAATAAATTTTGGATATTTGACAAAAGTATAGAATAAAGTATAGAATAAAGTATAGAATAAAGTATAGGAAGAGGGATTTTATATGAATTTAGGTTTTGAATCTGAAAAAATTGAATTCAAAAAAAGTATAGGAAGCACGGCGAGGCAACTTTATATTTTGGAGTTAAAAATAATGGAGATGTTATTGGACAATCAAATTTAAATGAAAATACATTAAGAGATGTTTCAAGAAAGATTGCAGAAGGTATAAAACCACAAGTAATACCTAATATTGCATTAGAACTTATAGAAGATAAAAAAGTTATAAAAGTTTATGTAAGAGGAGAGAATGTTCCTTATTCTGCATTTGGAAAATATTATAGTAGATCATTTGACGAAGATAAACAGTTATCACCGGAGATGTTAAAAGCTTTAATAAATAGAGAAGGAGAACCAGATTTCATAATTCAAAAAGAAGCAGCAAATCAAGATTTAACCTTTAAGATGCTAAAAGGTTTATATTTATCAAATGATATAAAAATAAATAATGATAAATTTGAAGAAAATCTAGGTTTAATGAATAACAATAAAAAATATAATTTGATGGCAGAATTGTTGGCTGATAAAAATGATATATCAATTAAAGTGGTTACATTTGCAGGAACAGATAAAACGGTTATGCTTAAAAGAACTGATTATGGAGGAAAGTGTTTACTATTATCTGTAAATAATGTTTTAGAATATATGGAAAGTATAAACGAAACTAAAGTCAAAGTAGGAGGAATTCAAAGGCAGGAAGAAAAGTATTTTGATTTTAAATCTTTTAAAGAAGCATGGATGAATGCATGTGTTCATACAAAATGGTCAGAAGAAATTCCACCAGCAGTATATATATATGATGATAGAATTGAAATTATTTCTAATGGAGGATTACCATCAGCATTAACAAAGGAAGATTTTTTTGCGGGAATATCAAAGCCAATAAATAAAAAACTTCTAAAAGTATTTAGTGACTTGGATTATATTGATCAAACAGGGCATGGAATTCCTTTAATAGTAAAGAACTATGGGAAAGATGCTTTTTATATAAGTGAGCATACTATAATTGTTACAATACCATTAAATAAAGAGTTGCTTGAAAACATTGAAAAACCAGCAGGAAATATAAAACTTAATGAAGCTGAAATTAAAATCTTAGAATTAATAAAAAGAAATCCAATATATAAGACAACAGATTTTATAAGATTGACAGAATATAGTGAAGCATATATTAATAAAATAATTCATAGTTTAAAGGATAAGAAGTATATAAGAAGAGTTGGGTCAAATAAAAGTGGCTATTGGGAGATTTTGAAATTCTTATAATATTAACAAAATAAATTTACATAATTTGACATAATCCTTAAAATTTGTTACAATATTATTATAAAACCAATGCAAGGAGGGTTAATATGAAGAGCGCAATTAAAGAATTACTGAAGTACTTATTAAAACTCTCAGCAGTTATAGCTGCCTTTGGTGTGATATGTGCAGTATCGCCAGCAGCATCTGCGGCTGTTGCAATAATGATAATCATTTATTTTGCAATCATCAAGCCGTAAAAAAAGAGCCTTTTATAGGCTCTTAATATTGAAATTAAATAGATAATATGTTAATATAGAAATATGTAGGATGGTGATATTAATGGAAAGAGATTATGCAGGAGATATGATGGCACTTGAAGAAAAATTACAACAAGAAAGTGAAAAAATCCAAAAAATAAATAGCATAAAATATCTTGGCGGAATAGGATTAATAGATTTAAATATTAGTGATAAATATGAGGTATATAAAAATATATATCTTGCAAGTGTTGTTGTATTAGATGAAGAAGGAAATGAAAAAACAATAGATAAATACTATACAGAAGATTTACAATGTATAGCAATGGAAGATGAACAATATGAAAAATGTTTAAAAATGGATCCATTAATGTTAGAAAATGAATATGCACAAGGGCTAGAAAATGTAGGACTAGAAAATGAAAATGATAAACTTAAAGAAAAACTAAGAGAATTAGACAAAGAAGGAATAATAGATTTAGACAAGATTAGAGAAGAAAATTTACCAAAAGTGCTTAAAGTAGCAAAAACTTTAGGTATAGATAAAGAAAATATAGATAATTTATCTGAAATAGATTTAGAAAAATTACAAAATCCAGATATGGAAGACAAAATAAAAGCAAATTCACAAATGTCTATTGATGTAAATACTCATGTTACAACAAAAGATACTATGGAATCACTTTTAAACGTGCAAGGAAGAAATTATAAAACAATAGACATAGTTTATTTTGGAAATAGTTTGGGATTTGTTGGAACAAAAGCTGATGGAACAATGGAAAATATTACTACGTTGGTAAATAGAAAAGGTAATCGACCAAACAAAAAAATAAATGCATTGAATGAAGATGGATCTAAAATAGAGAAGGAGAATGTAATTACTGAATTTGATATTTTTGGTACAGGGGATGAATATTTAGCAATTGGAATGGGAAAAATGAATACATTGAAAGTTTCTTATGTTAGAGAGTCGCCAGATACGTATGAAGCTATAAGTATTCCTGTAGAGACTATTGCACGTACAAGAGGAAATGTTAAAGAATTTATGGATCCAAACAGAAATCAAAGTGTTTCAGAAGAAACAAGAAGAATAAAACAACAAAAAGAACAAGGTGAAGAACCAATAAATTTATATAATATAGATGATGACCCATTAAATAATGAATATGACTTAGATGAAGAATTTATACCAGGAACAGACACAACATGGAAAGAATATGCAGGAAGATTAAAAATTAGTATACAAGAGGCTAAAGAAAAATTTGTAGATGAAAAAGAAAATAATCCAAATAAAGATAATGTGGAAATATTAGAAGATATAGAAGACAGAGAAAATGAAGAATTTATACATATGAGAGAAAGAGGAATTTAGAATTTGATAATTATTATAAAAATATTTCAAAATTAACTCTAAAAAGTAATAAAGTGGAATATATTTTATAAAAGGAGGCGATAATATGCCCAATAATATTGATAATGTTATAAAGAAGTTTATTGAACAATTATCTATATTGCTAGGAAATAGATTAAAGAAAGCTATTTTATATGGTTCTTATGCTAGAGGAGATTATGACAAAAACTCAGACATAGACATAATGGTATTAACTGATTTTGATGAAGAAGAGATAATTGAATATAGAAAAAGAATAAGAGATTTAGCATGCGATTTGGAGATGGAAAACGATGTTATTATTTCACCACTATTAAGGAATATAAATAAATTTGAAAAAAGAGTTGATGTAATACCATTTTATACTAATATTCAAAAGGAAGGAGTGGTGTTACACGGGTGATGAAATTACAATAAGTAGAAAAATTAGTGAGGCAAGTAAAATAAGAGAAGATAGTAATTATGACGATGAATATAAGCCAACAGATGAAGAAACAAAAACACAGATAGAAACAGCAAAAGAACTGATTGAATTGGTTAATAGATATTTAGATAGAAATAATAAACAATAAATTATAAAGCATATAAATAAAAAAAGAAATATAAAGATTTAAAAAACTAAAAATTGAAGAAATTAGAAAATTTTGAAAAAAGTATTGTATTTTATCGAAAAATGGTTTATAATTAACATAGATATGATAAAACAAACAAATTATGCTCAAGAAAAGGAGGAGTAAAAAATGAAAAATAAAAAATTAATGAAAGCGATTTCAATTGTACTTATTGCATTAACAATTATAATGGCAGTTATGCCAGTATTTGCAGATAGTTTACCAGATCCAAAAACTTATGAAGGAAATCAAACTTCAGGTGCAGCTATTGCTACAAAAGATATAATTGAATTAGTTCTTGGAATTTTACAAGTAGTAGCGGTTGGTGTTGCAGTTATTATGTTAATAGTTTTAGCTATTAAATATATATCAGCTTCACCAGAAGGAAAAGCAGATATAAAGAAAACTGCAGTTCAATATGTTATAGGAGCATTTTTACTATTTGGATCAGCAGCAATTTTAGGAATAGTAAGATCAGCTGCAGCAACAATACATGAGTATACTCCATAGTATAAAAAGTTATCTGCCTAAGGCAGATAACTTTTTAGATATTAGAGGTGATGATATATGAATAATAAACTGATTAATAAACTAATATTTATAATTTTAATAATCAATATTTTAATATTTTGTATTAATACAACTTCGTTTGCTATAGATACTGCAAGATATAGTGCAATTTATAATTCGGGTATAGATGGTAAAGTATTAAATGTAGGAAATGACATAATAGGAATTGTTCAAGTAGCAGGTGTGGGAATTGCAATTATTATGCTCATAGTTAATGCTGTTAGATTCATACTGGCAGCTCCAGATCAAAAAGCACAAATTAAGGGGCAACTTATAATTTACACAATTGGAGCATTTTTGTTATTTGCGGGTACAACTATATTCTCAATGATTGCTCATGAAGCAAAGAATATTTAAAAGGATAAAATTTAATGATTGGGGTAGAAAATTTTGAAAAGTTTTTTACTCCAATATTTTTATGCTTTTTCAAAGAAACAACGTTCCGTAGGGATTTTTGAAAATTGAATATTACGATTTTATTACAATTTTATAACATTTAAAAAAAAGAGGGTTAAATTGCCAAAATTAGTTGAAATATGAGTACATTTAGTGGTATAATTAAATGAGAAAATAATAATTAGAAAGGTCTTAAAATAGAAGGTGAAGTTTATGAAAAAAATTATAGTTTCAATAGTTATTTTAATAATGATATCTATTCCAAACTACTCTAGAGCTTTTTCATTATCAGATATATTTACATCTGGAGAGAGTTTTATATCTAAAGGTAAAAGCGGTGGAACAGCGAGTGCAGCAGAAAATGAAACTTTTATTACTATACTTCCAATTGCACAAGCTTTAGTACAAATTGGTTCATTAGTTATAGCAGTTGCAACTGTTATAATAGCAATAAAATATTTAATGGGTACGCCAGAAAAAAAAGCAGAATTAAAATCACAGTTAGTAGGGTTAATTGTTTCTACTGTAGTTATATATGGTGCACAAGCTATATGGGCATTAATGTATGAGATATTAAATAAATTATAATACTAAGGAGGAAAAAATATGGGAACTTATTATATACCACGTAATGTAAAAGGAGAAACAAGAATTTTATATATATTTACAATTAAAGCACTTGCATTTACTGCAGCAGGAGCTTTAATTGGATTTTTAATTAGATTAATATTAGCATCAATAGGACTTGCAACATTAGGAACAATAATATTAGTTATTTTTGCTGTAATAGGATATGGAATAGGAGCTATAAAAATACCAACTGTTTCTGGTTTAAAATTCACTAAAAAAATTGGTGGAGAACCATTAAGTGAAATAATAGTAAGATATTTTAAATTTAAACAATCAAAAAAAATATATACATATTTTGATACAGTAAAAGAAAATGTAGAGGAGGAGAAAAAATAATGGATTTAGCAAATACTTTAGAAATATTAATAATAGTTTTAGTTTGTATAATATTTGTTTTATTAGTAGCTTATGTTTTGATCCTCTTTAAAAATAAAAAAGAAGAAAACGCATCAAGAAGAATAACATCAGATGGAAGTGGACACCAAAAAACAAGTACAGGTCTTTCTAATTTAGCAATTAAACAATTTATGGAATTTGACGAAGTAAAAGATAGTATGATTGTAAGAAAAAATAGAACTCAATTTGTAATGGTAATTAAGTGTAAAGGTGTTAACTATGACTTAATGTCAGAAGAAGAAAAAGTTGCAGTTGAAGCAGGATTTGTTCAATTCTTAAATATATTAAGATATCCAGTACAATTATATGTACAAACAACAAGCTTAAACTTAAAAGACATTATAAGTGGTTATTCAGAAAGATTAAAAGCTATGCAAATGGAAATACAAAAAATTGAGTCAGATATGCAAGATGCAAAACAAAAGGGAAATACGAGATTATATAATAGATTAGGTTATGAAAAAAGAAGAAAAGAAAATACACTTGAATATACAGCAGACATTTCAGATTACATATCAAAATTAAGTTTAAACCAAAATGTTTTACAACAAAAAAGTTATATAGTTATTTCTTATTATGCATCAGAAATAGGAAATATTCAAAACATATCTAAGGATGAAATAGATAACTTATGCTTCTCAGAATTATATACAAGAGCACAAACTATTATACATGCATTATCTTCATCTGGAGTAACTGGAAAAGTATTAGATTCAGAAGAGCTTGCAGAATTATTATATGCAGCATATAACAGAGATGAATCTGAAGTAATACAATTATCAAAAGCATTAGACGCAGAATATGATGCACTTTATAGTACAGGAAAAGATGTATTAGAAAAACGTAAAGCTGCAATAAATGAAAAAATAGAAAAAGAAGCAATAGATTTAGCAACAGAAAGTATAACAAAAGCAGATGAAAAAATAAGAAATCAACAAAGGATAATGGAAAAAGCTATGGAAATAGTAGGAGAATATAAAGACCAAATGAGTGATAGTCTATATGAAGAAACAATAAATGAAATAAGCAATAGTAAAAATGAAAAAGAAAAATCACAAGAAAATACTAACGTAAAGACTCCAGTAAGAAGAGGAAGACCAAAAACACAAGTTTAAGAGTAAATATTCATAAGAAAAAGAAAGGAGTTTAATAAAAAATGGCATTATTTAATAAAAATAAACAAGAAAATATAAAAGAGCAAGAACAAGTAGAAGGCACAATGAAAAAGAAAACATTAAAAGATTTAATAGCACCTGCTGGAGTAAATGCATCTAATGTAAATCATTTAGAAATAGTATCAACAAAAACAAGATATGCAAGAAGCATGATTGTTTCTGCAATACCAAGAATGTGTACATTCCCAGAATTTTTAAGAGGAATGTATACCTTTGGAGATGCAAATATATCAGTATTTATTACACCTAAAGGAGAAAATTCATCACAAACAGAATTAAATAGAACAATAAACGAATTAGAGTCTGAAAGAATAGTAGCCCTAAGAAGAGGGGATATAAACAGAGAGAGATTACTAGAGCAAAAAAGAATGGAAGCTGAACAACTTAGAGATCAAATAGCCGCAGGTTTTAACAAAATTTATGAATCAACAATGGTATGTACATTATTTGCATATAGTTTAGAAGAATTAGATAAATATACGGAAATGCTATCTGCAGAGATGTCTAAAACTTTAACAGATGTTAAACCAGCATGGGCAATTCAGGAAGAAGCATTTAAAACAAATTTACCATTTTGTGAAAACAAGTTAAAGAAAACACATGCATTTGATAGAAATTCTATGTCAACAGTATTTCCATTTTTTACATCAGAAATAGGACATGAAAATGGAATACCATTAGGGTTTAACGTTCAAACAGGATTACCAGTATTATTTGACAATTTTGATTCATCATTATCAAATTATAATATGGTTATATTTGGTAAATCTGGAGCCGGTAAAGGTGTTACAATAAAAACATTAACTTCTCGTTCATCAGTTTTAATGGGAATAGAAAGTTTAGCACTTGATGCCGAAGGTGAGTATGGAGTAGTTGCTGAAGCATTAGGTGGAATAAATGTAACAATAAGCCCTAATTCAAATACAGTAATTAATTTATTTGATTTAGAGCCAGAAATTATAAGAGATGAAATAACAGGAAAAGAAAGAACTGTAGTAAATGTAGAAAATAAAGTAGAGGACGTAACACAAGCATTACTTACAATGGCAAGAGGAAGTACAAGAAGTAGAGATGTAAATGAGCTTACAAAACAAATAATTGCAGAATCTGTTTCAGAAGAATATGCAGCACTTGGAATAAATAATAACATAAATAGTTTATATAGAGATAGTAAAGCTGGAAGTATAGTAAGCAGCAATTATTTAGGAAGAGAAAAGAAATTAATGCCAACAATAGGCTCATGGTATAGAAGAATTTTACAGAAAGCTCAAAGTAATGAAAATAGTGATTATAGATTTCATTACAGTTATTTAATAAAAGTTATGAGACAATATGTAAGAGATTATGATGGACAAATGGCTTATTTTGATGGACAATCAACATTTGAATTATTAGAAGGAGTTCCATTTATAAACTTAGACATATCACAACTAGAAGAAAGATTTGCAAGACCACTTGCACAGCAAATATTGCTTTCATGGATTTGGGAAAAATATGTTAAGAAAAATAGTGAAGATAGAACAAAAGCTGCTAAAAAAAGAGTACTTATAGACGAGGCATGGATGTTACTTCCATACCCAGAAGCTGTAGACTTTTTAAATACAATGGCAAGACGTGCAAGAAAAAGAAACGTATCACTTGCAGTTATGTCACAAAAATTCCAAGACTTTTATGAAAAGCCAGAAGTACAAGCAGTTTTAACATCATCAGATACTAAGCTATTTTTAGCACAAGATAAATCTGAAATTCATTACATAAAAGAAGTATTTAAATTAAGTGAAGGAGAATCAAACTTTTTAATTACATGTAGTAGAGGAGAAGGCTTGTTAAAAGTTGGAAACGAGTCTGCAGTAATAGCTATTAGACCAACAAAAAAAGAATTAGAGTTTGTAGAAACTAACTTAAATAATTTAAGAAGAGAATAAAAATACAAGGAAAGGAGGAAAAATGTAATGAAAAAATTAATACCATCAATATTACTTATAATAATACTATTTAGCGTTTTTCTTCCTGAAAATTGTGTATATGCTTATCCAGCAACTAATTATGCAGATGAAACTAAAAAATCAACATTTGGAGAAATAGAAAAAGCAATTACAGCAGAAAAATATAATAGAGATAGTGAAAAAGGTAGCTCTTTTATAAATGGAAAAGAACATGGATATGAAATACCAAAATCAGTAACGAATTCGATAGTAAATGATATAATAAAGCTTTTTAATACAATTCCAACAGTAGTAAAGACTATTATGGATTTATCTGTTATAGATGAAGAAAAAACAGAAGAAGATGAAGATTATTCAAAAGCATTTTCAATACAAAGATTAGTATTTAACAAAATAGATATGTTTAAAGTAAACTTTTTTTCATCTTCAGATGGTGAGTCAAAACTTTCTAAAAATTTAAAAGAAGATGTAGCAAAATTGTATTATGCTATAAGAAATGTTGCTATAGCATCAATGTTAGTTATACTTATATATACAGGTATAAGAATGGCAATTTCTAGTGTTGCTGAATCAAAAGCAAAATATAAACAAATGTTAATTTCTTGGTTATCGGCTTTTGTTATATTAATGACACTACCATATATAATGTCAGCAATTTCATTAGCATGTGATGCAGTTATGGGATTTTTAGAAAGAATAGTAATAAGTTTAAGTGGAGATGAAGTAAGAGACTTTGAAGAAGAATTAATAATGGCAAGGACTGAAGAATCTGCAAAAGGATGGAATTTACTTATTTCTAGTATTGCATATTGGGTAGTAGTATTTTACCAAGTTAAATTTTATTATATGTATTTTAAAAGGATATTTGCTACTGCATTTTTAATTGGAATATCTCCATTAGTACTTGTGCAACACGCTTTTGACAAAGTATCTGGTGGAGGTGGAGGTGCATTTAATGCTTGGCTAAAAGAACTAGCACTAAATATGGCAATGCAACCACTACATGCAATGATATATTCTATATTTATTTCTATTACGTTTAACATTATGACCACAGCACCATTACTAGCTATAATATTTTTTGCAACAATGTCTAGAGCAGAAAGAGTTGTAAGAGGAATGTTACAAGTTAAAAATACAACTACTGTTACAAGTATGGCAGATAACTTTAGTGCACAAGATATGGCAGATAAAGCTGAAGAAGTTGCGGGTGCAGTAACACAAATAGCATCATCTACAACTGGAACATAGGTAGGTGATGTAAATGAATAATGTAATTGGAATAATAAATAATTTTATAGAAAAATTAAAAAAATTTGGAATAAAAAAGATAATAATAATTAGTATTGTAAGCATTTTTTCTATATTTTTAATATATATAATTTATAATGCAATAAATACAATTGTAATGGAAAATAAAGTAAGTAAAAAAGAATATACAAATGTATCAGATTTTGAAAGTGTTCAAGAAGTTGTAATTTACATGGGATGTAAATATAAAAGAGAAGAACAGAGAGATGATACAAAATATATTTATTTAAATTTTAATACAGGTTTATATGATGAAAATAATAATAGTAATGAAAAATTTTTTAATACTATGTCAAGCTATATTGCAAGTGTTTTAAAATATTCAAATTTTGTTATGATAGATAATTCAAAAAAAATAACTATAGAAGTTACTTGTGATAAAACAAATAAAAAAATAACTTCTATGCTAATAAATGGGCAAAACGATTACTATGTACAAGAAGAATCTAAAAAACAAATAAATGAATTTAAAGAAATAAAAGAAACCAATATAAAAGTAGATTCCGAAATTTTGCAAAAATTAATAAATGTAAAATGGAAAACAGCAAATGCAAAATTTGGAACAAAAACAGGAACTGTAGATAAATATGATTTATATCAAGAAGGATTAAAAGTTAAAAAAGTAGGAACAAAAGTATTTAATATAGTTTTTACTAAAGAATATAAAAATAATGTAGTAAATAGTTTAAAAGTAGGAGATGACTTTGAAAAAGTAAAAAATACTTTAGGGAATCCTACATTTGAGCAAGGCCAAATTATAGGTTATAAAGGAAAAAATATATATGTATTTTTTCAAAAAGATGAAATCTCTATTTATAGAGTTGAAGATGAACAAAATGATGAATTTAATAAATTTATAAATAATTTAGAAGAGAATACGAATTTAAATGATATAGCTAATAAACTAACAGACATTTGGGGAGATTATGATTTATATGAAAATACAGGCAATTCTTTAAGAATAAGATATTCTTTAAGAGGAATAGAGTTAGTATATAATTCTTCAAAACAAGGAGTAGTGCTATATAATAATTATATTAATTTAAAAAATATGAATGAAATACCTAAACATGTTTATATAGAAGCTGATAATGATTTAGTATTTTTAACAGAAAAATCAAGAAATAAAGGAAATCCAAGTAGTTAAAAAATAAAGAAAAGGAGGATAATAAAATGGTTAATAAAAAAATTGTTAATAGAAAAATAATTAAACTATTAATCTTATTTATGTTCTTCTTTTTTGTATTATTATTTTTTAGCAAAAATGTATATGCAGAATATGAAGCTGTTACTCAAGAAGAATTTATGAATACAATATATAAATTTGCAGTTAACTTTGAAGCAACATATGGAAAAAACGATACAATATATGACCAAACACCAGAAGCAAGTGCAGCTGCATATAGAGGAGAAAGATATACTAATAACAATGGGGCAGTTCCAACAGGGACAACATATGAGAATAAATTTGCAATGGACTGTTTAGGATGGGTAAATTTTGTAATACATTATTCAACAGGATTAAACATTCCAGAAGCTGCAAGTGGAAAATATGGATTTGTTTGGAGGCCAGATGATGAAGGGCTTTCTTATGCAAATGGTTGGTTTGAATATGTAACAGATGAACCTAAAAAAGGAGATATAATATTATATTTTACAGAGGGAGATAATAGCCATACTGTAATTTATGTTGGAGATAATAAAATAATAGACTGTAATTATGAAGAAGGCACTGGAATAAGTGGAGTCAAAAAGAGAGATTTTAATCCAACAAATGGAACATATATGATAGCAAGAATAACAGAACAAGGATTACAAAGAATTAATAAAAGAAATTTAGTTACAGTATATACTGAACCAATACAAAATAGTTTTGAATACAAAGGATTGCAACAAGGAAAATTTGGCATGAAAATAAGAGATTTATTTATGCCTATAAGTTTAGAGGATATTCTTGATTGGTATATTGGAATTGATACATATTTAATGAGAGCTGTAATAGTAGGATGGGTAGAAATAATAGAAGTATTAATAGATAACACAATGGAAGCTGTTACAGGAATAGAGTCAAGTTTAACAGTAGAAAAATTATTATTTAATAAAGTACCAGTTTTAGATGTAAACTTTTTTGATTTTAGCCATGCAGGTGGAGTTGAAATTCAAGGTGGGGAGGATAATATATTATATGTTATAAGAAAGAATATAGCAGTATGGTATTATGTTATAAGAAATCTTTCAATTGTTTTATTACTTGTAACATTAATATACCTTGGTATACGTGCTGCACTTTCAACTATAGCAGATGAAAAAGCAAAATACAAAGACTTATTAAAAAGTTGGTTTGTAAGCTTTGTTATGGTATTTTCTATACATTATATAATGATTATAGTTTTACAATTAAATAATGCAGGTTTAGATTTAATTAATAAATCAGGAATGGCATTTTATGGATCTGAAGAATCATTGTATGATACTGTAAGAAATGGTTCTTATGCTTTGCAAGCAAGCGTTGGTTGGGAGTCAACTTTATTTTATATAATACTTGTATATTTGCTTATAAGATTTTTATGGGTATATTTTAAAAGATATATAGTAGTAGCAATACTTACACTTATGGCACCATTTATAGGAGTGCTATATTCATTAGATAAAATAAAAGACAATAAAGCACAATCTTACGGAAGATGGTTAAAAGAATATGTATATAATATAATTATACAGAGTGTACATGCTCTTCTTTATACAATGTTTGCAAGGTTAGCTTACCAAATAGGAGGAGAATCTTTTAAAGGAATATTTATAGCAATAGTAATGATAATGTTTTTATTAAAGGCTGAGAGTATATTTAAGCAAATATTTGGAATTAAATCAGGAAATATTACAGATATAATTAAAAAATCAGTAGGTGTAGCATATGGTGCTAAAATTGCAAAATCTGTTGTTGGAGCAAATACAAGAGTACTAGGTGTAGTAACAAGTCCAGTTACAAAGCCTATAAGTAAAATACATAAAAGAGCAAATGAATTACGAAGAGATGCAAAAATATTAAAACTTAAAGATGATATAGACAGAGCAAAAGCTGCAGGACAAACTAGTGTTAATGTTGGAAGAACAAGTTCTTGGACAGATCCAAGTAGCTTTATACTAGAAGGAAATCAAAATATGAGTTTTAGTGAAATAGCAGATATGGATTCTACTAAAATTGCAAATTCATTATTTAAACAAAAAGAAGCAATTGATAAGGCAGATAGAAAAGAATTTAAAAATAAGTTATCAATAGCAGGAAATACAGCTGCTGGAATAGCATATTCATCACTTGCAATTCCAATGATTGCTGTAGAAGGAGCAGGTGGATTACCAGCGGCCTTTACTGCAAGTAAGCATTTTAAAAAGGGAATAAATAGTTATGCTAAACAAAGTAAGAATTATAGAGCACCACAAGGGTTAGCAGAAAAAATGCGTGATGCAGTATTAAACTTTGGAACATTAGGAGCATATGACAGGATAAGAGGAATAGATAGATTAAATAAAGATTATGAAGAAACAAGAGGAAATAAAGTATATAATGCTCAATTTGAGATATTAAAGAAAAAGTTAGATAAAGACGCAAGAAAAGAATATAGAAAATTATTTGAAGATAGTTCGATAGATATAGATGAACTAAAAACAATATATGCGCAAGCAAAAACACATATTTCTTCAGATATTATTCAAAACATTATGTTTGAAGTAGATGCTAATAGAACAACAGATGTTACTATGGCTATAAATCAGATTGCTAATGGTACAACTAATATAGATGATATTGGAACTATGTTAGGAAAAACAATGAAAACTGACAGAAGAAATTATGAATACTCTAAAACTAAATTCCAACGAGAATTTATGGATAATTTACGAAATAGTGTAGCAACAAGTAGAGGTATAACAGCAAGTAGTGTTACAAAACAAGATATGAGACAGGCATTTAGAACAATGAGTGCATCTCAAAGAGAAGCACTTATAAATAGAGCGTTAGACAGATCAAGTAATATACATGAAATAGACCATATTATATCAGGAACGTCAGATGTTAGAAATATGGAAATACAAATTGGTGCAGCAATGAAAAAACAAGACAAAAATATTGAATTTGATAAAGATAAATTTGATGAATATATTAAAACAGAATTAAGAAAACAAATTGCACAGCGTAGAAATATAAGACCTTCAGAAGTTAGAGAAGCTGATGTTGTTTCAGAATATGCAGGTCTAAGTGATTCTAGAAAGAAAGAATTAATAAAAGGAGCTTTGGATTCTTCAACAAAATTAACAGAAAAAAGAATGGAAATAGACAAGTGGAGAAAGAAAGACAAAGTTGAACAAACAGGAATGAATTTAGCTGATGCAAATGCTATAATAGACAGAATAGGTACAGAAACAGGAAGAATCAATGCAGTAAACTTTAAAGATAATTTCAAACAAATTATGGCTGGCCAAATGGCAGAATTACAAAGGCCATCAGTTGCAGCAGGTATTACACAAGCAGATATAGCAAACGAAAAAGCGACTTACCAAGCTAGATGGGGAAGACCAATAACTGATGAATTCGCTAAAGAAAGACTAGTAAACAGAAAGGTATTTGATATTTCGCGTATTATTGCTAATAATACTAATACTCAACCAATGGACAAATATATTTCATCAATTACACATGACCAGTTAATAAAGAGTATTAAAGAGGCTAGTACAATAAATTCAAGTGTAATAGATGATAACTTAAGAGTAAAACCAGAATATCAAAGATTGATTGGCATAATCCAAGAGTCTAAGGATGTTGAACGAAAAATGAAAGGAAAAAAATAATATGAAAACTAAATTACGAAAATTTATATGTATACTAATTTTAGTAATAACAATTTTTAATATAGGATTTCCATTAATAAGTAGTGCAGAGTCACCAGTTTTAGGATGGTTTGTAGAAGATCCAAATGCATTAACTGTTTTGGATGGAACAATAAATTTTATAATGAAGCCATATAAATTAATTCCATATGCGATAGTAAAAGTTGGATGGGGGCTTTTGTCTGCTTTTGCGACAGGAGCAGATGATTGGAATGTAACCCCTGAAGATATAATTTTTTCTGGAAGTTCAAAAAAAGAAGGAATTAAATTTTTAGATATCAATTTTTTTGATACTGAAGAAAGTGAGGATGCAACAGTTAATAAAATAAGAGAAAGTATAGCCAAAGTATATTATTTAATGAGAAATATTGCTATAGTAGCTTCATTAGTTGTGTTAATTTATGTGGGAATTAGAATGGCTATTTCTTCAGTAGCAGATACAAAAGCAAAATATAAAGAAATGTTTAAAGATTGGCTTATGGGATTTATAATGCTTTTTGTATTACATTATATTATGGTTGGAACTGTTTATATTAACAATTCTTTAGTTGACTTAGTATATACAATTATGGGAGATACACAAGATGGATTTTCAAAAGTAACAGAGGATATAGATAATGTAATTATAAATTCTGGATTCTTTAGAGGATGGGGAGCTTTAATAGTATATGTTGCAATTTTAGGTGTTACTGTAGCGTTTTTTGTACAATATATAAAGCGTTTCTTTACGATAGGATTTTTAGTTGCAATTTCACCATTAATAACAGTTACATATTCAATAGATAAAATGGGAGCTGGAAAGTTACAAGCGTTAAATACCTGGCTTAAAGAATTCATTTTTAATATAATAATACAGCCATTTCACTGCATAATATATGCTATGATGTGTTCAACTGCAATAAAAGCATTGGCACAAACAACATCTCTTAAAAATTTTATAGTTGCTATTATGTCTATATTGTTTGTATTTAAAGCAGAAGATATTATTAAAAATATATTTGGATTTAGAGCAGGAACTTTGGAAAATGCAGCAGCATCAGGGGCACTTGCTTGGGGTGTTATGTCTAAATTTCAATCTAAATCTCAAAATAAAAATGCAAAAGCTGCTGGTAGTGCAGGTGGAGGATCTAGTACATCTGACTTTAAATGTAAAGATATACCTCAAAATCATACAAGTAACCCACCTTCAGGACCTATTGATAATACAAAGATTCCATCAAGAGCTGAATCAAGAGCTACAACACCTTTAGGAAAGAGAGCAGCTGCATTAGGAGATGTATTAAGAAATACTGGAAATAAAATATCTGATGGAATTGCAAATAGTGGAGCTGGAAGTTCAGCATTTGCCGAAGCTTTAGCAGAAAAATTGAAAAATAATGCAGAAAGATTAGAACAATTTTCAGTTGATCCAAATAAAGTTATGGATGATTTAGTAGCCAAAGGTTCTTTACAACAATTAAATAATGCAATTAAGATTACACCAAAAATAATGACAGGAGCATTTGTTTCTGGATTAACTGGAAGTGCTGCACAAGGTATAGCTGCAGGATATATTACTGGACCAGGATACTTTGGCAAGAAATTTACAGGTAAAATTGATAAGGATTTACATAAGTTACAAGAAAATGCTTATAACAATCGTTTGGCAAATGCGATGGATAATTATAGAATAGATAATGACAATATGAGTGATGAAGAAATTTATAATAAATGTTTAGATTTATATGAAAAAGATATTGCTACAATAACAGACCCAGCTGAAAGACAATTAGCAAAGAGATTACAAGAATTGAAAAAATTATATGAAGACAGAGGAGAAGGAGATCCAGCGCAAAGAGTAATGCATCAAGTAGAAAAGATTCAAGCTGGAAATGTAAGAAATGCAATAAAAGTAAGAACAGAAAATATAGTTGGTGTTGCTACTACTGTTATGGGCAATATGCATTTGCATAAAGATGATATGGTTAATCCTAACTATACACCGGGACAAGGTGGAACAGTACCACCAGGAATGGTAGATAGAATAATTGATGATATAAATCATCATGCAAGAAACGGTAGTGATTATTTCAATTCGAATGATTATAGTAATGCAGATGAAGATTATAAAATGTTAGCAAGAGAAATTTATACATCAAAATCAATGATGTCTGCAATTGGAACAGCACCACAGGCAAGAGTTGATGCTGAAATTAAAAGGGCATTAAGAGAGCAATTATAAAGTAAGGAGGTGATTTTGTGGCTGACAATGTAAATGAACAAGCAAATAAAAAGCTTTGTAAAAGGTGTAAAATAAGATATATTCCTATCAATGATCCAACAGGTCTTTGTTTAGACTGTTTAATGGAATTAGAAGAAGAAGAAAATAGAAAAAAACGTTTAAATCAACAATTAACAGAAGAAGATGATGAGAATTTAAAAGATGACGATGACGACGATGAAGAAGATGAAGACCAAGACGACGACGATGATGATGACAACAATGATCAAGATGACAATAATAATGATGATAATCAAGATCAAGATAATAATAATCAAAAACAAGATAGTGATGATAAAAATAGTCAGCAAAAAGATGACAAAAATAAACCAGATTCTGATGAACCAGATTCAGCAAACGGAAGAAGAAATGACAATTCAGATATAGATGATGAACTAAAATCAGATAAAAAACCCAAAGGACAAGATAATTCGAAATTAAAAGATGGCCATGAATCACAAAGTCAAACGTCACAAACAACATCACAAACAACAACTACAGCAGAAACGACTAGTTCAACAACAACAGCAACTTCAACAGCGGGAGCCGAAGCAGGTGCTGAAGCAGGAGCAAGTGCCGGAGCAAGTGCCGGTGGAAGTGCTGCTGCTGGAGCTGGTGGTGGAGCCGCTGGGGCATTAGGTATAGTAATAATTGTATTAATAATAATTATTATGGCAGTTGGAATAATAGCATTTTTTGTAGAAATGCCTGGAATGGTAGTAGATAGAATAGGTGAAGCTATAAGTGATGTTTGGAGAGATGCCCAAATATTTGTAAATGGTTCAAGAGCAAATCAAATTATGATAACTAAAAAAGATATGGCTGAAGCAGGAGAATATTTAGTGCAGATGGGGTATGATTTAAACGGTTTCGGTTTTTTAACTCATGATGGTAGTGAGGACGAGGATGATGATGGTACTCCTAAACCTGTAACTAATTTAACTAAATTGACTGCAAAAGTAGATAACACACAATTATCAGATGTTATAGACTGGACTGATTTTATTACTGGAGAATGGGATACTAAATTTGGTGTATGGTTATTTAGTAAAATGAAACAATTAGATACAGATGCTTATGATGCAAGTCAGTTACCACTAACAGATTTTAGTACTGGTAGTATAGCAGATAGAACAAAAGATGCTGATCCATCTGAAGAAGCTCCAGAATATGTTACAGTATATGTGTACAATTATAAAGAAGGACAGTCAGAATCAGAAATAAGGAAGAATATTAAATTAGTATTAGATAGTAGTGGAAATGTTGGATTTGTAATGTCAAAATATTTAGGAATGTATTTATCTGCAGAAAATTCAACATATTTAATAAGAAATTTTTATACTGATGCAAACATTAAAGCTGGTAAACTATTTGGAAGAAAAGTTGAAGAAGATGAAGGCTGTGGTATGATATATTTTACAACAGATGAGGAGATTTTACCTAGTGATTATATTGAAAATATTGATGAAGATGAATGTGAATTTATTAACTGTGAGGAATCTTTAGAAGATAAGTTACCAGAATTTGCACAATGGATTAAAGATGCTGTCATGGAGGTTGGTAAAACTATGGTAGGATTACCTTACTATATAGTAGATAAAGTATCAGAGGCTCAAATAATAGATTTAGTTGCTGTAGACAGATCAACCAAAACGATGAGAGTATATAATGGAAATGATGGATGGCAAAAAGTAACATATTATGATTATCCACTAGATGGATGGGTAAGTAGATATGGAATACCATTGCAATTATCTTTAACAATGCATTTATCAACATTAGCACCAGATTTTGCTTACAATTTTGCACAAATAGCAGCAATAAATAAAGTTGATAATCCAGATACAGAGGAAGATGAAGGATCTGGAACAGTTACGGAAATAGGCTTATTAGAAGTAAAAAATAATGCCATGAAATCTAAATTATTATTGGATTTAGGAGAAGAAGAAGGCGAAAAATTTTATTATTTAGAAAAAACTAGAACATCAGACTTCCATCCACATAGAGTAAGCTCAGGGGAAACTGGAAAAGGCGAACAAGGAGTTAAAACTATTGAGGAAGCAAAGAGGATTAGTGATAATACATATCCAGAGTATATGAAAAAATCTATAGCTCAAATTGCTACAGATAATTATGAAGGAAATGTATTGAAATGGCTTGATGATACGGAAGAGGCTATAAAACAAACAAGAGAAGCTAATGGGGGAGAAAAATTATATGCAGGTACTTTTGTTTGTAAAAGTACATCATTTAATTCTAGTGCTTCAATTGCTTCACAAAGAGTTGCAGAATATTATTACACAATAGAAGATACATATTTGGCAAGTATTTGCTATGGATTAAAAGCATTGGAAATTATTAAAGAACAGGATGATGGCAGTATTATTGTTTTAGGGCCATCTTCACCTATGGCTCCAGATAATTCTGAAGAGGCACTTAGCAAAGCAAGAAGAATAATAGTTGAAAATTTCAAATTTAGACCTATACAAGATTTTATGTATTGTGAATACAGTGATGAAGATGGTATAAGAGGTGGAAGTTTAAATTGGAATGGTACAGGAAGCTTAGTAATGGATATAAAAGATGATTTAACATATTCTGGAAACAATACATATCAAAGATATTATTATAATGGTACAGGTTCTACAATGAATGCTAAAAAAGGAGCACCTATTACTATTTATGAAACAGAAGGAGATGGTGTTGCTGAAGATGGTACTGTTTACAATTCTGGATATATGGGAATGTCAGGTGATTACTATTTTGTACCAAATGTTGCAAGTTTGTATGATGTATATATAATGCACAATATATCTAACTATCATGCTCCAAACGAAAGTGTTGAAGGAGATATGATGTTATTCTGGAGACATAGAGATTATTATAGATTAGTATCTGTAGAGCTAGATGAGGATGGCAAAGAAGTAATAACACCAGCACCGCTTGGAAATGGAAATTTTGATGATTATTCTTATATGAGAGATGAAAAAACCAATGAAAGTGGAAGTTTAGTCGGATATTATAAAAATAGTGATGGTTGGTTTTGGAGAAATTCTATACCAAATGCATTAATAAATGCAATAAATGCAAAACTAGAAGATGAAGAGTTAACAGCTGAAGATGTAAGAACATTATTAGATGATATGTTTGAATATAATATTGGTGAAATAGATGAAGAAACAGGAGAAGTAACAGATGGATTTACAAAAAGAATACCAATATTGTTAGAAGTAAAAAATCATTGGTATCAAGATATAAGCTTTAAAGGTGACTCTACTGGGGGATATTGTTATTATTGGGATACATCTGAAAATTATAGAAAAAGAACTTATATGCATGAAGCAACAGATGCAGATAAAGAAGCTACACGAAAAGCAAGTAATGCAGGACTAGTATTTTTAGAGGAAATTTCACCGGGTTCTGTTGTACAAATTAAAGATGGACAACGTGTAGGAAAAGCAGGGGAGAAAGTTAAAAGATTGCTAAACTATAAATATGACAAATTTGATGGAACAGGACAAATAGCAGAAAATGATAAAATTACCTTTAGTGAAACAGCAGTTGATGCTCTTGCAATGCTTGAACAAATAGAAGGTGAAGATTCACAAGATATAATTCGTGATTTTAAACGATTAATGAGAGACTTTAATATACGTTTCAAAGAGAAAAAGCAAACAGCTTTAAAACAAAAATTATTTGTTAATACTGTAGATGGAATCGATAGTCCAGACAAATTGCTACCTGAAGGTGATGATACTGTTATAAGAGCAAAATTACCTCCAACACAGGAAGATGGTTTTGAAGAAGGTACACCAGTAAGAGCACCAATGGGTGGAAAAATCGAATATATAACAGAAGATGCTATATGTATAAGAATAACAGAGGCTGGAGAAGCTAAAGATTACACAATTTTGATTTCAGGATTTAAAGTTAATGAAGGACTTGGAGATTCTGTTGGAAAAGGTGGACAATTAGGTGTAACAAAAAAACAAGACGTTAAATTAACTTTAAGAGATGAAAATGGTGCAATTGTTCAAAATGAGTATAGTATGGAAACACTTATATCTGCTAGTGAAAATGGACATAGAACAGAAGAAGATATAATTAAAGCATGTCAAAACTTTGGACTATCTGAAAGTGCAATAGCAAATATTAGATCTATGATGGATGGGTTAATGAGAATACAAAGTGAATTTAATATTGATCCACTTGCAGCAATTGCTGTAATACAAGGTGAATCTGGATGCGGTACAGCATATCCTGGTGAATATAGATTAGCTAATATTATGTATTGGACAGGGCAACAAGGAGTAACAGGATTTAGTAGTAATGGTTTTGGACAATATGCAAATTACAATGATGCAATATATGATTTTGGTAACTATGTTACAAATAGATTTGAAAGGCCGTTAGAAACAATGGAAGAATTAGAAAGCTTTGATGGTTTAGCGGTTTTTGAAAATGCAGCGACAACTGACAGAGAAATTTATTTACAATTGATAAATGCTTTAGCTACAGAATAGAATTGGAGAGAGTATTATGAAATTAGATAAAAATAAAAAAATTTTATTAATTATAATATTAGCGCTTGTAGTAGTTTTAGTGATTTTTTTAGTAATATATAAAAATGTAAAGCCAAAACAAGAAGAACCAGAAAATGTTGTAAGTACAAATACAAATATACAAAACAAATCAGATGAAGAGATGATAAAAAAATTAAAAAAAGTAGATGAAGCAGAAAGAATTAGAATATATCTAGGAACATATTTTAAATATATAGAGAAAAAAGATTATCAATCTGCATACAATTTACTTTACCCAGAATTTAAAGCAACATATTTTCCTAAATTAGAAGATTTTAAAAAATATTTACAAGATGAAAAATATCCTAATATGCTTAGCATTGAATATAATGACATAAGCTTAAAAGGTTCATATTATGTTGTTGAGATTTCAATAAAAGATTTTTTGAAAGAGCAAAAAAGATATAGCAAATCAGGCAAATTTATAGTACAAGAAAATGATTATAATGATTATTTTATATCATTTCAAAAATAAAGAAAGGAGGCTAAAAGATGTATTTTACAGATTTAAGATTAAAAATAATTGATTTTATTAGAAAACATAAATATAAAATATATATAGCATTAATAGTTTTAACAATAATAATAGGAATAAATATGACACTAGGAAGAATAAAAGATGCTAAGCCTCCTTCAACAGCATATGATCCACATGATCCAATTATTTCTGGAGATAAAATAACATCTAAAAAAGCACAACAAACCATAGAAACAAAAATAAAAGAATTTATGGATTTTGCAAAAGCAAAAGATTATGAATCTGCTTATAATATATTATCAGATGATTGCAAAAAGTATTGCTTTAATGATAAAATAGACAAATTTAAAATATATGTAAATTCACTATTTAGTGGAAATAAAGTTTATAGTATACAAGATTTTTCAAACAAAGATAATGTATACATATATGAAGTTTCTATATTTGAAGATATAATGGCAACAGGAATGAATGGTAAAGACTCAGATAAAACTGATCTTGAAAAAGTTGTACTTACAAAAGATGGTAATGATTATAAATTAGCTGTAAAAGGATTTATTAAAGCAGAAAGTTTAAATAACAAAGCGGCAGAAGATGAATATATGAAATTATCAATGCTAGCAAAAGTAACATATTATGATAAAATAGTATATAGATATAGACTTAGCAGTAAAACAGACAATATTGTTTTACTAGAAAGAGATAGTGGGAATGATTGGATAGGAGTTTCATTAAATGGAGAAACAAGAAAAGAAAGAAAAGATTTTTATAACAGTGACGAAAAAGTTGTAAGAGGAAATCAAAAATTAGAATTTGAATCTGAATTTCCAATATATTTTGATGAAGCTAAACAACCTACAGCTATAATATTTAATAAAATATGCATTTTAGAAAAGTACACAGGAGTAGACGAACTATGGGAAAAAGAACTTAAAAATGCAGTAAAAACATATAGTTTAACAATAGATTTATAATAGATGATTGCCAGAGGGACGGTTCTCTTGGCAATTTTTTATGTTTATATTTCAAGGTTGCCAAGAGAACCGTCCCTTTGGCAATGGAAACTATTTCCATTTGACAAAAAGCCTTTTTCCGTATACAATTGACATGATAATGTGAGAAAAAGTATAGTAAAAAGGAGTTATTTAAATGAAAAATATATTGCATGTTGGATTAGATGTAGGATCTACAACAGTAAAAATAGTAGTAATGGATGAAGAAAAAAATACAATTTATAAAAATTATCAAAGACATTATTCAGACACTAAAAATACAGTATGTGTAGTATTAGAAGAATTAATAAAAAAATATCCAGATAATAAATTTACGTTAGCATTAACAGGTTCTGGAGCAATGTCAGCAGCAAAATTTTTAGGTGTAAATTTTTTACAAGAAGTAGTATCTTGCAAAAGGGCTGTAGAAAAATATATTCCAAGAACAGATGTAGTAATAGAATTAGGTGGAGAAGATGCTAAAATAATATATTTTGACGAATCAATAGAGCAACGTATGAATGGAACATGTGCTGGTGGAACAGGTGCATTTTTAGACCAAATGGCATCATTATTACATACAGATACACAAGGGTTAAATGAACTTGCAAAAAATTACAAAACAATATACCCAATAGCTTCACGTTGCGGAGTTTTTGCCAAAACAGATATACAACCATTAATAAATGAAGGAGCAGCTAAAGAAGATATTGCAGCATCAATATTTCAAGCAGTAGTTAATCAAACTATAAGTGGCTTGGCTTGTGGTAGGCCAATTAGAGGAAATATTGCATTTTTAGGAGGACCACTTAATTATCTTTCTGAATTAAGACAAAGATTTATAGAAACATTAAATTTAAGTGAAGATGAAATAATAGTACCTGAAGAAGCTCATTTATTAGTAGCTAAAGGTGCAACATTAGATTCATTTAATTCAGAAACAATAACAGCAAAAGAATTAGAAAAGAAGATACAAAATTTAAGGAATTCTCATGATAATACTACTAAGCCATTAGACCCATTATTTAAAACAGAAGAAGAATATAAAGAATTTAGCAAAAGACATTTAAAAGCAAAAGTTAAAAGAAATAATCTAGAAGAATATGAAGGAGACATTTTCTTAGGGATAGATGCAGGTTCAACAACAACTAAATTAGTTTTAATAGACTCAGATGGTAGGCTTTTATATTCATTATATGGAAGTAATGAAGGAAATCCATTAAAAAGTGTAATGGAAATGTTAAAAAAAGTATATAGCATATTAGATGAAAAACATGTTTTGAGATATAGCGGTGTTACAGGATATGGAGAAAAATTAATACAAACAGCTTTAAATGTAGATTTAAATGAAATAGAAACAATAGCACATTATACAGCAGCAAAAGAATTTGAGCCAAATGTAACAGCAATAGTTGATATTGGTGGACAAGATATGAAATACATAAGAATGAAGAATGGAAATATTGATAATATTATGCTTAATGAAGCATGTTCTTCAGGGTGTGGTTCATTTATAGAAACATTTGCTAAAAGTTTAAATATAGAAATATCTGAATTTGTTAATGAAGCTATAAAAGCCAAAAGACCTGTGGATTTAGGTTCTAGATGTACAGTTTTTATGAACTCAAAAATAAAACAGGCTCAAAAAGAAGGTTATACAGTTGGAGATATTTCAAGTGGTCTTTCTTATTCTGTAATAAAAAATGCTATTCAAAAAGTAATGAAAGTAAGAGATGTAGAAACACTTGGAAAACACATAGTAGTGCAAGGTGGAACTTTTTATAATGATGCCGTATTAAGAGCATTTGAATTGATTGTTGGAAAAAATGTTGTAAGGCCAGACATAGCAGGCTTAATGGGAGCTTACGGAATGGCATTACTTTCAAAAGAACAATATGAATCAAATCTAGATATGGAATATAAATCAAAAATAGCAAGTGCAGAGGAAATTGATAAATTAGAAATAAAAGTAACTCACACTCGTTGTAATAATTGTGAAAATCATTGTAAATTAACAATAAATAAATTTAGTAATGGACAAATTCATGTTTCTGGAAATAGATGTGAAAAAGGCGCAGGAGTTGTTACTAAATCTAAAGATTTACCAAACTTAGTCCAGTATAAATATAACAGAATTTTTGATTATAAACCATTAGAAGAAGAAGAGGCAAAAAGAGGAACAATAGGAATCCCTAGAGTTTTAAATATGTATGAAGATTATCCATTTTGGTTTACATTTTTTACAAATTTAGGATTTAGAGTAATAATATCAGAAAAAAGTAATAGAAAAACATATGAAAAAGGTATGGAATCTATGCCATCTGAATCAGTATGTTACCCTGCAAAGCTTTCACATGGGCACATTGAAAGCTTAATAGAACAAGGAATAACAACTATTTTTTACCCATGTATGCCATATTCTAGAAAAGAATATGAAAAAGCAGATAATCGTTATAATTGCCCAATTGTTATTTCTTATGCTGAAGTACTAAGAAATAATGTGGAGAGTTTAAAAACAGAAAAAATTAAATTTTTAAATCCATTCTTACCATTTGAAACTAAAAATTTAGTAAAAAAGATAATGGAATTAGAGGAATTTAAAGGTTATAATTTTACAAAACAAGAATTAACTGAAGCTGCAAAAAAGGCAGAAGAAGAATATCAAAATTGTAAAAAAGATATTCAAAACAAAGGTTATGAAACTGTAAAATACTTAGAAGAAAATAATTTAAAAGGAATTGTACTTGCTGGAAGACCTTATCATATAGACCCAGAAATAAATCATGGAATAGATACATTAATTACATCACTTGGTTTGAGCGTTTTAACAGAAGATAGTATTTCAAATCAAACAGAAGCAAAAAGACCTATAAGAGTTGTAGATCAATGGGTATTTCATGCAAGACTTTATGCAGCAGCAGATTTTGTTGGAAAACACGATTGTTTAGAATTAGTTCAACTTAATTCATTTGGATGTGGAGTAGATGCTGTTACAACAGACCAAGTAGAAGAAATTCTTGCAAGTTTTGGAAAAATGTATACACTTATAAAAATAGATGAAGTTAATAATTTAGGAGCAGTAAGAATTCGTATACGTTCTCTTCTTGCAAGTATGAAAAAGCGTGAGCAAGAGAAAAAAGAAGAAGAAAACATAGGGGATTATGGAATTAAGAAAAATATTTTTACAAAAGAAATGAGAAAAGATTATACAATACTAGTTCCACAAATGGCGCCAATACATTTTGAATTGTTAGAAACTGCTTTAAGTTCATGTGGATATAATGTAAAATTACTTAGGGAATGTACAAATCACACAATAGAAACAGGACTAAAATATGTAAATAATGATGCATGTTATCCTTCAATAATTACAACAGGACAATTTATAGAAGCATTGCAATCAGGTAAATATGATGTTAATAAAACAGCTATAATAATGTCACAAACAGGTGGAGGATGTAGAGCTACAAACTATATTGGCTTTATACGTAAGGCTTTAAAGGATGCAGGGCTTTCACAGGTACCAGTAATATCATTTAATTTAGTTGGAATGGAAAAAAATCCAGGATTTAAATTTACAATACCAATGTTAGAAAAAATGATTAAATCGGTAATATATGGAGATTTGTTACAAAAAGTTTTAACAAAAAATAGAGCTTATGAAGTAAATAAAGGTGAAACTCAAAAATTATATGAAGAATGGTTAGAAAAATGTAAAAATCTAATAAAAAAATCAAATAACAAACAATTTAAACAAAGTATATATGACATAGTAAACGATTTTGAAAAAATAGAACTAGATGCATCAGTTAAAAAGCCAAAAGTAGGAATTGTTGGAGAGGTACTGATTAAATATCATCCATTCGGAAATAATTTTGTAGCAGATTTATTAGAAAAAGAAGGTGCAGAAGTTATTTTGCCAGATTTTATGGGATTTTTAAAATTTATGGCAACACATAAAATTACATTTAATAGTTTGTTAAATATTAATAAAACATCTGCAAAAGTTAGTAAAGCAGTAATTAAAGTTATAGATATTTTAGAAAAAGATATAAAAATTGCTTTAGCTAATTCTAAAAAAGGTTATTTAGGACCATGCGATATTTGGCATTTAGAGACACAAGTAAAAGATGTTTTATCCATTGGAAATCAAACTGGTGAAGGATGGTTTTTAACAGCGGAAATGATAGAATATATAGAAAATGGTATACCAAATATTGTTTGTGTTCAACCATTTGCATGTTTACCAAATCATGTTGTAGGAAAGGGCGTTATAAAAACTATAAGATCTAAATATCCTGAGGCCAATATTTCGCCTGTTGATTATGACCCAGGCGCAAGTGAAACAAATCAGGCAAATAGAATTAAATTATTAATGACTGTTGCTAAGGATAATTTAAAAATAAAACAAAATGAAAAAAATGCATTAGATAATGAAAACAATGTAAAAAAAGAAACAGCAAATGTTTAGTTGCCAAAGGTTGCCAGGGGGACGGTTCTCTTGGCAACTTTTTCTGCCAGGGGGACGGTTCTCTTGGCAACTTAATTTTTTGTTCTATTTTGGACAAATAGATAATAATAATTAATAAAAAATGCAAGGAGGAAGATAATGAAAAGTAAAAAGATTATTATTATTTATGTATTAGTATTTATTGCTATACTTATATTAGGAGTAATGGCAATAAAATATGCTAAAGACAAAAAGAATGGAGAATTAGTAGAAAATGAATACATACCAGAACAGGAAATAACAGACGAACAATTTAGACAAACAATAGTAAGCTTATATTTTATAAATCAAGAAACTGGAAAAGTTGAACCAGAAGCAAGAAGAGTTGATATAAAAGACATAATTAATATTCCGTACGATAAAATACTAGATTTATTACTAGAAGGACCTAAAAATGACAAACTTAAAGCTGTAATTCCAAATGGAACTAAAGTAAATAAAACATATACGGAAAAAGACAATTTAGTAATAGATTTTTCAGCAGAAATATTAAATTTTGACAAAGAACAAAAAGACAAATTAATAAAATCAATTGTAAATACAATGACAGAATTAACTGAAATAAATAGTGTAAAAATTGTTGTTGATGGAAATGAAGTAGATGAATTTAATCAGATTTATATAAGAGAAAAATAAAAAGATATTGACATTTACAAACAATTGTTTTATAATATATCAAAGTAAATATTATAAAACGGAGATGATGTTATTGAAGCAAATAAATTGATAAAGCAAAAATATCTTGTGAAAATAGCAATATCGGTGCGTTTGAACATTTCACTGACGTCAGTAAAACGATCAAAATGCCTAAAGGTGCTGAAAAAAAGATTTTACCAAAGAAATTTAACAAGGAAAGGAAATAATAAAATAGGAAAAATTGTTAGAGATGCTATTAAAAAAGCAGGTCGGAACTATGCCAGAAGATTTACCAACTCCTAAAAAAAGTTTAAAACAATTAGAAAAAGAAAATAATAAAATTTTGAAAAAATAAAAAGGTGAATTATGGAAATAGAATTAAAAGAAAATGAAAGAATAGATGATTTAAATTTAAAAGGATTAAAAATAATACAACAAAAAGATGGATTTTGCTTTGGAATAGACAGTGTATTACTATCAGATTTTTCAAAAAATATTAGAAATAATTCTGAAGTCATTGATTTTGGAACAGGCACAGGAATTATTTCAATTTTATTATGTGGAAAAACAAAATTAAAAAACATAGTAGGTGTAGAAGTTCAAAAAGAAGTTTTTGAAATGGCTAGTAGAAGTATAAAATTAAATAATTTAGAAAATAGATTTAAAGTAATAAATGAGGATATATTAAATTTAGAAAAAATATATGGAAACAATAAATTTGATGTTGTTGTTACAAATCCGCCATATAAAAAAAGAAATACAGGGTTAGTAAACGAAAATGAAAAAAAGCAAATATCTAGACATGAAATTACGGCAACACTTGAAGATTTTATAAAAGTAGCAAGCAGAATTTTAAAAGATAAGGGCGAAATTTATATGGTTAATAGACCTGAAAGATTAGTAGATATATTTTATTTAATGAGAAATTATAAATTAGAACCAAAAGAAATAAGATTTATATGTTCTAAACAAGGTGAACCACCTAAAATGGTATTAATAAAAGGGGTAAAAAATGCGAAAGCTTTTATAAAAATAAGAGAAGATTTAATTATTTATAATCAAGATGGAACATATACAGAAGAAATAAAAAATATTTATAATGATAAAAAAGAAGGTGAAATATAATGGGAATATTATATGTTGTAGCAACTCCGATAGGAAATTTAGAAGATATTACATTTAGAGCAATTAGAACATTAAAAGAAGTAGATTTAATAGCAGCGGAAGATACAAGACAAACATTAAAATTATTAAATCATTATGAAATAACAAAGCCTTTAATTAGTATGCATAGACATAATGAAGAAGAAAAATCTAATAGTATTATTGAAAAATTAAAAAACGGGGAAAATATAGCAATAGTTTCTGATGCAGGAACTCCAGGAATCTCCGACCCTGGGGAAATATTAATAAAGCAAGCCATAGAAAATAATATAAAAGTAATACCAATACCAGGTGCATGTGCAATGATAAATGCATTAATTTGTTCAGGACTTGATACTAGCAATTTTGAATTTTTAGGATTTTTACCACTAAATAAAAAATTAAGAAAAGAAAAATTAAATGAGATTGAAAAAATTACAAAAACATGTATATTATATGAAGCGCCACACAAATTAAAAAATACATTAATAGATTTAAAAAATATAATAGGCGATAGGCAAATTGTTTTAGCAAGAGAGTTAACAAAAATACATGAAGAATTTATTAGAAAAAATATAGATGAATTAATTGAAATTTCAGAAAGTTTAAAAGGGGAATTTGTAATTATAATCGAGGCAAATAAAATTGAGAAAAATGAAAATGAATTAAATAAGTTATCTTT
This sequence comes from Clostridia bacterium, assembly GCA_017404025.1. GTDB lineage: Bacteria > Bacillota > Clostridia > TANB77 > CAG-508 > CAG-269. The sequence goes on along the minus strand of JAFRDD010000013.1, from coordinate 14,120 downwards.
AGAAGAGCATTATAAATTTTATGAAGTGAGTGGATTAACTAAAAAAGAAATTATAAAACAAATTGCTAAAGATAGAAAAGTTAATAAAAATGAAATTTATACTCATTTTTTGTAAGTGAAGATGACAAGGGTTGACAAGGGGACGGTTCTTAGGTTGACAAGGGGACGGTTCTTATGGCAACTTTACAGTTGCCATAAGAACCGTCCCCTTGTCAACCTAAGAACCGTCCCCTTGTCAACCTAAGAATCGTCTCTTTGCTAATTTTGATTTTCTGAATTATTTAAAGTTGAAATTTTTTCCGCACATTTATTACAAATTAATTTATTTTTATATGCAGTTAAATTCTTTGTGTTTCCACAAAATATGCAGCTTGATTCGAATTTTTTTAAAACAATAGAAGAACCATCAACATATATTTCTAATGGATCTTTCTCTGAAATATCAAATTTATTTCTAATTTCGATAGGTATTACCACTCTACCTAATTCATCTACTTTTCTTATTATTCCTGTTGACTTCATAATTACCTCCTAAACTACCATACAAAGTTTTTATTAATGATAACATAAATAAATCATTTGGTCAAATATTATTGTAATAAAAATATAAAAAAAGAATAAAATTATTTAGGTGATAGTATGTTAAATATAATTTGGCCAGTTTTTATAATAATTTCTTTTTTATATGCAATTCTTTTTGGAAGTATAGAAAAACTAAATAATTCTATATTTGAAAGTACAACCAATACAGTAAATTTATGTTTAACTTTGATTGGAAATATATGTTTATGGAATGGAATTATGAATATTGCAAATAAAACAACTTTTATGAAAAAAATGACAAAATTTTTTAAACCAATTATTAATTTTTTATTTCCAGAAATAGATAAAAATAGTAAATTACATGAGGAAATTTCAATGAATATAATTGCAAATATATTAGGACTTGGAAATGCAGCTACACCTCTAGGAATTAAGGCAATGAAAACAATGCAAAAAGAAAATCAAGACAAAAAAGTTTTAACTAATACAATGGCAATGTTTATTGTTATAAATACAGCATCTATACAATTCATTCCGACCACAGTTATAGCTATAAGAAGTTCTTTGGGCTCAAATAATCCAACAGCCATAGTTTTTCCAGTTTGGGTAGCAACAGTATCTGCTGCTATTGCAGGAATAACAGCAACAAAGATATTTATAAAAATTAGCTCGAAAGGAAAAATAAAAAAATGCAAATAATAAATTTTTTATCAAATATAGCTATGCCACTAATAGTCTTAATAATTATTGGATATGGAATTATTGAGAAAAATAAAGTTTTTGATACTTTTTTGGATGGAGCAAAGGAAGGATTAATAATTGTCTTAAATATTTTTCCTACACTAATAGGATTATTTATGGCAATAGGGACATTAAGAAGTTCTGGGATAATAGATTTGCTAACAAAAATATTTACTCCAATTTTAAATTTAATTAATTTTCCAAGTGAAATAATGCCATTAGCTTTAATTAGACCAATATCGGGAAGTAGTTCAATAGCAGTAGCAACAGATATAATGAATAAATATGGGGTAGATAGTAACCTTGGTATAATAGCTGCGGTTATTATGGGATCTACAGAAACAACATTATATACAATTGCTATATATACAGAAGCAGTAGGAATAAAAAATACAAGATTTGTTTTAGCTGCTGCATTAATTGCTGATGTTGTTGGAATTGCTGTAAGCGTAGCAATTTGTCGAATTTAGTCGAACGATTTTTCTTGACAGAATGAAAAAAAGATATTATAATGGCCATAGTTTATTCAATGATTTTTAATCAAAAAAATTATTAAAGAATTAAAAAATGTTTTTAATTTTGTAGAGAAAATAGAAATTCCCCCAAAAATAAGAATATAAATTTATTGTTAAACAGGACTTATTAATAAAACTTTGGCCCCAAAAAAAGATTTTGTCATATACTCCTTTAAAAAAATTTATTCTCTTCTATTTTCTCTACAATTAATATAAATATTATCTATGGTAGGTCTCATTATTAGAAATTTTAAATGCTCTAAAAATTTGCTCTAATAAAAATACTCTAATCAATTGATGAGGAAAAGTCATTTTTGAAAAGCAAATTTTTTCATTGCATACACTTAATAATTCTTTAGTTAAACCAAGTGAACCACCAATAATAAAAGTAATATTACTAGTTTGCATAGATAAATTATCTAATTTTTTAGAAAATTCTTCAGATGAAAATTCTTTTCCTGTTAGGTCTAATGCAATAATATGTGAGTCTTTTTTTATATGTGATAATATGGAGTTACATTCTTTAGTTTTGACTTCATCCATAATTTTATCATTTATTTTATCTGGAATTTTTTCATCTTGAAGTTCAATAATATTCAATTTACAGTATTTAGATAAACGTTTAGAATATTCATCTGTTGCACTTTTAAAAAAATTTTCTTTTAATTTGCCAACACAAATTATATTTATTGTTATCATATTATCATTCCTTATAAAGTTATTAATTTACTTGGGCAGTCACGGTTTGCTACTTCTAAAAATAACGAATCTGTATTAGAATTACTAGAAATAATCTCATCTAAAACAGTTTTATAGGCAAGCTCTGGAAAATTACTTTCTTTACTTAAATGGCCTAGCATAGCTCCTTTTAAGCCTGATTTCATAAGATGAGAAATTGTTTTTCCAGCTAATTCATTAGAAAGATGACCTGTTGGACCAGCAATTCTAGTTTTTAAATGATAAGGATATGGAGCATATTTTAGAACATCTGGGTCATAATTAGATTCTAACATAATAAAAGAGCTTTCTTCTAAACTATGTAAAATATCATTAGTAATGTGCCCAATATCTGTGGCTACACTAATTTTTTTATTATCTTTAAAAATGTTAAATCCACAAGGATTTACAGCATCATGAGGAATAGAAAAAGTGCTTATTTTAAGTTCATTTATACAAAAAGAATCACCGACATCAAATAAATGTATATTTTCTTCACATAATTTTTCTTTTTGTTTTGGCATAGCATCTAAAGTTTTAGAATTCACATATACAGGAATATTATATTTTTTTGAAAATATTCCTACACCTTGTGTATGGTCTGTGTGTTCATGGGTAATTAGAATACCTTCAATTGAATGAGGGTCAATACACAAAGAATCTAATGCTTTTTCTAATTTTCTCGAACTAACACCAGCATCAATTAAAATGTTGGTACTTTCAGTACCAACAAAAAAACTATTTCCACTACTACCACTATATAAACTACAAAAATTAAGCATTTGTTATTCTCTCTTTCTTTATCTATTCAGTAACTCTTTTTATATTTGCACCAATATTTCTGAATTTTTCTTCTATATTTTCATAACCTCTATCTATGTGCTCTAAATTATATATTTCAGTTGTACCTTCAGCAACTATTCCGGCAATAATTAAAGCAGCTCCTGCTCTTAAATCTGTTGAATACACTGGAGAACCAGATAATTTTTCTACTCCTTCAAATATGGCTGTTTTACCTTGAGCAGAAATTTTTGCTCCCATTTTATTTAATTCTTCAGTATATTGGAATCTTGATTCCCAGATATTTTCGTTAATCATACTTGTACCATTTGCAATAGACAAAACAACTCCCATTTGAGGTTGTAAATCTGTTGGAAAACCAGGGTAAGGTAAAGTTTTTATTTTAGCACTTTTTGGCCTTTTATCACACCAAACCCTAATACTATCACCATAATCTTCAACATGTGCACCTACTTCTACAATTTTTGCAGTAATTGATTCTAAGTGTTTTGTAATACAGTTTTTTATAAGTAAATCTCCTTTTGAAGCAACTGCTGCAAGCATAAATGTACCAGCTTCTATTTGATCTGGAACAACAGAATAAGTAGCATCTCCTTTTAATCTTTTTACACCGTTTACTTTTATAACATCAGTTCCAGCTCCACGAATATCAGCACCCATCGTGTTTAAAAAGTTGGCTACATCAACTATATGTGGTTCTTTTGCCGCATTGTCTATAATTGTAGTTCCTTCAGCAAGTACAGCTGATAGCATGATATTTATTGTTGCTCCAACTGAAACAATATCCATATAAATATTATTACCAACTAATTTTTCTGCATTTGCTACTATTTTTCCTTTTTCTACTGTAACTGTTGCACCTAAAGCTTCAAATCCTTTAATATGTTGATCGATTGGTCTTGCACCCAGTTTACAGCCACCAGGCATACCTACTTCTATACTACCTTTTCTACTTAACATAGCTCCTATTATGTAATATGATGCTCTAAATTTACTAGTCAAATCTAGAGGAGCTTTTGTAGTAGTTATATTTCTTGAGTCAATAGTTATAGTATTAGGAGCTATCCAATCTATTTTTGCTCCTAATTTTTCTAAAATCTCACAAGAAATTTTTACATCACTAATATTTGGTACATTTTCTATTGTACAAATACCATCTATTAATAATGCTGCAGGTAAAATTGCTACTGCTGCGTTTTTTGCTCCACTTATTACTACTTCACCTTTTAAAGGAGTAGGGCCGGTAACCACTAATTTATCCACTTAAATAACCTCCATTTATTATTAAAAATTATAATTCAAATTAAAAGAGTGTAAAAACACTCTACTATACCCTAAAATATAACACAAAAACTAAATATATGCAACTATTTTTTTGCAGTTATTAGCCCTTTATTGGCAAAAAATTCTATTAATTTAAATTTGAATTTTATATTATTACTAGAATTTTCTGATACTAAAGCAAATTCTTCTTCTGATAAGTTATTTTGAATCATTTCTTTTGACTCTTCTGGAACAATACCAGAAGAAACATCAACAAAACATAGTGGAGGAAACATTACACACCACCAATTTCTACCTTTTGCTTCACCAATTTCTACTCTTAGGGCATCATAATGTCCTGCTGGAAGAGAAATATCTCCATAAGTTTTTGTTGGAAATTCAAAGTTTCCAATATTAATGTTTACAGAATAAGAAAATCCATTATCTTTTATAGTTTGCAAAGCAATATTTTCAAAATCTTTTTTATGTTCTTGAGCTTTTTTAATTGCTTCTTCTTTATTCGGGCAATTATAACAAATTGTATTCATATATTTTATTAAATTATCACGAACTTTATATTTTAAATTTTGATCTTCTTCTGTATCACTATTTGCAATCACATGTAACCTAAAAACACTACTTGAAATATTATTAGATATATTTTGAGCATAAGAAATTGCACAAATAGTAGAATATATAAGTAATAGGAATGCTAATAGAAATATGCATTTTATTTTGGGATTATTAATTATTTTTAAAAATTTTTTCATGTGTTACCTCCAAAAAACTTTTTTAGAAAAATATTCTTTAATACAATTATTAACAAAAAAAATAAAAATATACATTAATTTGTGTATTGTCGAAAAAACACGATGAAATTATTTAAAATAATATTGACATGCTTTAAAATAAATGGTAAAATTTACCAGTATTCAAAAATTACTAGAAGACAAAACTTTCAATATATAACAATTATATAACAATGAAAGGAATGATTTTTAATGTTAGAAAACAATAATAAAACATGTACATTTTACGCAAGTGATTATCATTTTGAAATGATAATATTGCCATATTTAAATAAAAAATTAGACGAAAATAAAAATATAGTAATTTTTACAGAAAATAATTTAGAAGATAGTATAGATGTATTAGTATCAAGAATGAATTTAAAAGAAGATAAAAAAGAACGAATATTAAATTTAGATTGGAAAAATGATGATTTAGGAAAATTTGACACTTTAAAAAATTATGAAAATAATTCAAAAGATGTTGTTGTTTTTGTAAAAGGAACAGAAGGATATATAAAAAGTATTAATGAAAACATAAGTAAAAACAATATAAAAACAAATTTAAAAATAGTAGATTGTTATTCAGTAGATGACTTAAAAAATAATATGGCGCAAATAACAAATAAATATGAAAATTATTTAAATACATCAGGAGAAAGTAAAATAAAGAGTTACTAGGGAAATATAGTGTATGTAAGTCAATTCCATGAAAAACCTTGACTAATTACATAAATAGTTATATAATAGAAAAATCAAGAAAATAAGGAAAGGAAGATGATTATGGAAAAAGACTTAAATGAAATAAAATTTATTTTGAAAAAATACGGTCAAGAACATTTATTAAATGGATATGATAAATTAGATGAAAGTAAGAAAAAAACCTTATTAGAACAAATAGAAACAATAGATTTTGAATTAATAAAAAGTCTATATAATAAGACTAAAGAAGAAATAAAAAATGAAAAAGATGAAATAACTCCTATAGAATATTTAGATAAATTTAAATTAAATGAAGAATATAAAGAATATGAAAACTTAGGTAAAAAAGCTATCAAAGAAGGAAAGCTTGCAGCTGTAACAATGGCTGGAGGTCAAGGAACAAGACTTGGACATAGTGGACCTAAAGGAACTTATGATATTGGATTAGATTCTCATAAATCTTTATTCGAATTATTAAGTGATGGATTAAAAGAAGAAGGCGCAAAATATGGTGTTACTATTCCATGGTTTATAATGACAAGTAGAGAAAATAATGAAGAAACAGTAGCGTTTTTTGAAAAACATAAATTCTTTGGATATAAAAAAGATGTAAATATTTTCTTTTTCAAACAAGGTGAATTACCTATGGTAGATACAGAAGGAAAAATATTAATTGATGAAAACGGTTTAGTAAAAAAAGCTGCAGATGGTCATGGTGGAATTTATGAAGCTTTAGTAAAAAATGGTATGACTAAAAAAATGAGAGAACTTGGAGTAGAGTGGGTTTTTATTGGTGGAGTTGATAACTGCTTAGTAAAAATGGTAGACCCAGTTTTAATGGGTATTGCAATTAAGAAAAATGTAACAGTTGCTTGTAAATCTATTGTAAAAGCAAATCCACATGAAAAGGTTGGAGTATTTTGTAGAAGAAATGGAAAGCCAAATGTTATAGAATATTCAGAAATAACTGATGAAATGGCTGAAGCCGTTGATGAAAATGGTGAGCTACTATATGGTGAATCTCATATTTTATGTAATTTATTTAATGTAAGTGCAATAGAAAGAATGGGAGCTACACCACTTCCATATCACAGTGCTTTCAAAAAAGCTAAATATATTGATAAAGATGGAAATTTAATTGTACCAGAATCTCCAAATGCATATAAATTTGAAGCTTTCTTATTTGATGCTTTTGGTGAAGTTGATGATATGGCAATTTTAAGAGTAAAAAGAGAAGAAGAATTTGCTCCAGTAAAAAATGCAGATTCTGCAGGTGTTGATTGTCCTAGTACAGCAAGAAAATTATATGAAAAATTTTATGGATTAAAATAGAGAAAAATGCCGAAATTTGTGATGAATTATAATTGCAAATTTCGGTTTTTTATGATATTATTAAATAGTATAATTTTTGTTCATATTATAATAATAAGATATGAAAGAGGTGTTATATATGCATAGAGTTATAAAAAATAAAATAGTAAATCAAGAATTATTAGATGAAGAAATTCAAAAAAATATTTATAAAGCTGAAGATGATTATATAAATGGAAGAGTTATAGATGCAGAAGATTTGTTTAGAGAATGGGATACAAAGTATGGAGTACAAAATTAAAATATCAGAAATTTTTGTAGAACAAATAACAGAAGTATTAAATTATATGGATATTACACTAAATGAATTGAATGCATCAAATAAAATAAGAAAAAAGCTAATGGAAAGTTTCAATAGAATAAAGAGGTTTCCTAAAAGTTATCCACAAATAGGAAAAAAGGATAGATTTAATAGGTCATATAGAAAAATTATAATTTACAATTATGTCATTTTATATACAATCATTGAGGAAGACAAAACAGTTTTTATTTCAAATATGTATTATCATAGAAGAGATTATCTAAATTGATATTTTATCAAAATTAAAATCAATACAATTTCCAATAAAATAATAAAGTTATAATACGAACAACTATAAATAAAATATGATAGTGCTTTTTTTAGTATTTTCTATTGTATTTTTAACTCAAATGTTATATATTAAAGTCAAATAATTTTAGGAGGTTATTTATGAATTATTTAGAAGAATATAAAAAATGGTTAGAAAGTCCAGAATTTGATGAAGAAACTAAAAAAGAATTGCTAGAGATAAAAGGTAATGAAAAAGAAATAGAAGATAGATTTTATCAAGAATTAGAATTTGGAACAGCCGGACTTCGTGGAGTTATTGGAGCAGGAACAAACAGAATGAATAAATATACAGTAGGAAAAGCAACACAAGGTTTAGCAAATTATATTGTAGAACAAGGAGTGCAAGATAAAGGTGTTGCAATAAGCTATGATTCAAGAAAAATGTCAAAAGAGTTTAGTAAATTAACAGCCTTAATTTTAAATGCAAATGGAATAAAAACATATCTTTTTGAAAATTTAAGACCAGTTCCTGAGTTATCTTATGCAGTAAGAGAATTAGGATGTACAGCTGGAGTTATGATTACGGCTAGTCATAATCCACCAAAATATAATGGATACAAGGTATATTGGGATGATGGTGCTCAAATAGTTGCTCCAAGAGATAAAGATATAATTGCAAAAGTAAGAGCTGTAGAAAGCTATTCAGAAATAAAAGAAATTTCAGAAGAAGAAGCTAAAAATAAAGGACTATTTAATATTATCGGAACAGAAATGGATGATAAATATTTATCTGTATTAAAATCATCAATATTAAATCCAGAGATAATGAAAGAACAAGGAAAAGATTTAAAAGTTGTTTATACTCCATTACATGGAACAGGAAATACTGTAGTAGAAAGACTTCTAACAGAACTTGGAATAAAAAATTTATATGTTGTTCCAGAGCAAAAAGATCCAGATGGAAATTTCCCAACAGTAGATTATCCAAACCCTGAAGACAAAAAAGCATTTAAATTGGCCTTAGAGTTAGCTAAAAAAGTTGATGCAGATGTGGTTTTAGCTACAGATCCAGATGCCGATAGATTAGGTATTTATGCTAAAGATAAGGCTACTGGTGAATATAAAACATATACTGGAAATATGTCTGCATTATTAATTGCTGAATATAGAATTTCTGAAATGAAGAAAAAAGGTATTTTACCAGAAAAAGGAATGATAATTACAACAATAGTTTCTTCAAATTTAACTAGTGCAATTGCACAAGAATATGGATTAAAAGAATTTGATGTATTAACAGGATTTAAAAATATTGGTTCTGTAATGAAAGCTGAAGAAGAAAAACAAGATGGATATAAATATGTATTTGGATTTGAAGAAAGCTATGGATGCTTAATTGGAGACTATGCAAGAGATAAAGATGGAATTGCAGCAGTTATGGCACTTGTAGAAGCGGCTTGCTACTATAAAACACAAGGTATTACTTTGTGGGATCAAATGCAAAATATTTATAAAAAATATGGATATTATAAAGAAACACAAGTTTCAATTGTTAAAGAAGGTGCAGAAGGTGCACAAATGATTAAAGATATGATGACAAAAACTCGTAATAAAGATATTGAAAAAATTGGAGATTACAAAGTTCTAACATTCAAAGATATTGATAGAGACATTGTTAAGAATATGACTACAGGCGAAATTTCTAAAACAGGACTTGGAAAATCTAATGTTTTATATTATGAGCTAGAAGAAAACGCTTGGTGCTGTGTACGTCCATCTGGAACTGAACCAAAAATAAAATTATATATGGGTGTAAAAGGTATGACAGAGCAGGATGCAAATGAAAAACTAGAAAAATTAAAAGAAGCAATGGTAAAAGTTGTTGAAGAATAAAAAAGATAAGAAGAATTTTAATAAGAATAACAAGTTCTAATTAAAATTCTTCTTTTATTTTCTATAGAGACTCTTGACATAAATGTTATAATAATAAAAGGTGATAATAATGCAAAAAATATTAAGTAGAATGAGAAAAGCAATAGAAGAATATAATATGATAGAAGAAGGAGATAAAATTGCAGTATGCTTATCTGGAGGAAAAGACTCAATAACAATGTTACATGCATTTAAAGCATTACAAAGATTTTATCCTAAAAAATTTGAAATAATAGCAATAAGTATTAATCCGGGATTTGAATTTTTTGATGTTGATTTTTTACAAGAGATGTGTGATTCATTAGAAATACCATTTTTTACAGAAAATAGTCATGCACAAGAAATTGTTTTTGACATTAGAAAAGAAAAAAATCCTTGCTCTTTATGTGCAAACTTAAGAAGAGGAATAATAAATTCAATTGCAATTCGAGAAGGTTGTAATAAAATTGCATTAGGACATAATGAAGATGATGTGTTAGAAACATTTTTACTTAATTTATTATATACTGGAAGTATTAATACTTTTTCTCCTGTAAGTTATATGGATAGAAGTAAAATAACTTTAATTCGTCCTTTAATTTATACAACAGAGAAAGACACAAAAGGTTTTATAAAAAGACATAATTTAAAAGTTATGCCTAAAGTTTGCCCGATGGACGGAACTTCAAAAAGAGAAAATATGAAACAACAAATTTTCCTTTGGCAAAAAGATATTCCTATGATAAGGGCCAATTTATTTGGAGCTATTCAAAGAAATTTGCCAGATTGGAAAATAAAAAAAGAGGTATAGAATATGGAAATAAAAGATGGAATTTTAAAAAAGATAGTAGATACTGACGTAAAAAATGGCACAGTAATAATAGAAGAAGGAACAACAAAGATTGAAGCACATGTTATAGATCAAAGTAAAAAAAATATAGTAAGGTTTTCATTAGGGGATGATTTAGATGATAATATGGAAAATAATAAAGAAGATAATTTTCCCAATAATATAAAGAAAATTATTATTCCAGAAAGTGTAACAGAAATACAACAATTAGCATTTAAAAATTGTACTAGTGTAGAAGAAATAGAATTTCAAGGAGAATCGAAATTAGAATATATTGGTGCAAATGCATTTAACGGATGTTCATCTTTAGAAACAATAAGTATTCCTTCAAGTACTAAATTTATAGATGTAGATGCATTTAGAGGTTGTACAAAATTGAAAAAGCTAGTTTTTCCAAAAGATTCGGTAGTAGTGCTAAGTGATAAATCATTCGAAAATTGTACAAGTCTAAATGACATACATTATTTAGGAAAAGTTCAAGAGTTTAAAACAGATGAATCAAGAAAAGAGAATTTGGTATCTTTTGGAACTGTAGAAATAACAAAAATGAGTAATATTTTATATCCTAATAATGATATAACGCAAATAGAATCAATAACTATTCCACAAGGAGTAACTAAAATAGGAACTCAAGAATTTTTTAAATGTACTGAATTAAAAGAAATAAATATACCACAAAGTGTAACACGTATAGAAGATTTTGCTTTTTATTTTTGTTCTGGATTAAAAGAAATAAATATACCACAAAGTGTAACATGTATAAAAGATTCTGCTTTTGAGGGATGTAGTAGATTAAAAAAAGTAGTAATGCCAGAAAAAATAGATTTTATGGGATGTGGAGTTTTTGGTAATTGTGAATCTTTAACTAGAATAGAACTTCCCAAAGGAATAGATTATATAGGATTTATAATGTTTAGAGGATGTACAGAACTTGAAGAAATAAAAATTCCAGATGGAGTAGAGTTGATACAGACTAAAGCTTTTTATGGTTGTAGCAAATTAAGAAAAATAGAAATACCAAAAGAAGTAGGTGTTATAGGTGAAAAGGCATTTGGAAATTGTAAATCAATAGCAGAAATAAAAATACCAGAAGAGGTAGAAGAAATTGGAAATGGAGCCTTTTCAGGATGTGAGTTATTAACAGAAATAAAGATACCTAAAAAAGTAGAATGTATACCAATGGATACATTTTATGGCTGTACTGGATTAAAAAAAGTAGAGGTTTCAGAAGGAGTAGAATATATAGGAGATTATGCATTTGGTGACTGTAAATCATTGGAAGAAATAAAAATTTCTAGTGGATTAACAGAAATAAGCGAATGTGCATTTTTGCGGATGCTCTAGATTAAAGAAGATTAAAGTCCCAATAGGTAGTGGTACATTTGATTATTTTGATATAGGGGATAATGAAGAAAGACCAGAGATTGTATATTATGATCCATCTGAAAAGAATCAAGAGAAAGATATTGCTAATGCAAATGGGGAATATAGTATAACAGCAGAAAATATTGGAAAATTAACAGAGCAACTATCATCTGAAATTATAAATTCTGCAAATGAACATATAAAAAAAGACAAAGAAGATCTAAAATTAGAAGAGGATAAAATGATTTAAGCAGTCTATTTAAGACTGCTTTTTGGTGTGCCTAGAGGGACTCGAACCCCCATCGGTCGCTTAGGAGGCGACTGCTCTATCCTGCTGAGCTATAAGCACATATATATTTATTATAATACTATTATTTTTCAGTTTTGTCAATTTAAAAAAATATAGTATACATTTTTTAAAAAGTGTGATAAAATATATATACCCTAAACGAAAGGAAGATATTATTGGAAGAAAAGTTTATGAAAGAAGCTTTAAAAGAAGCAAAGAAGGCATATGATAAATTAGAAGTGCCAGTAGGGTGTGTAATAGTTAAAGATGGCAGAATAATTGCTAGAGCACATAATTTAAAAGAAACAAAATTAGATACAACAAAACATGCAGAAATTTTAGCAATACAAAAAGCAAGTAAAAAATTAAATTCTTGGAGACTTATAGACTGTGAAATGTATGTTACATTGGAGCCATGTACAATGTGTGCAGGTGCAATAATTAATTCGAGAATAAAAAAAATATATATAGGAACAATGGATGAAAAGACTGGAGCCGTAGGTTCTAAATTAAATGTATTACAAGATTATACATTTAATCATAAAGTTGAAGTTCAAACAGGAGTGCTTCAACAGGAATGTGAAAAAATTTTAAAAGAATTTTTTAAAAAACTCAGAAAATTAAAAAAATAAAAAAGAAAGGTTTGAATATGAAAAAAAGTTTAAAGTCACTAACAGATAAAAAAGCGTTCCATATAGTTATAATAATAATTATAATTACAGTATTACTTTGTATATTGTTTGGAACAATTTTAAGATATGATGTAGAAGGAGAAAAAAATATGCCTTTTACATTGAAAAAAATAGCAATTATAAGTACATCGGAAGGAAATGACAAAGAAAACAAAGAAAATAAGTGGGATTTTTCAGTTAATCAAAATAATGATATATACATATACATAGAAAAAAATAATAATTATTCAAAAACAGAAATAATTGATAGTGTTGTTTTTGATAATTTTAATTTTGAAAAAGCAAATGAAGCAGGACAAATAGGGGTATATAAGCCAGACAGTAAAAATGAAAATGTTATTTTTAGAACAACAGAAGAAAATAAATTGGAAAAAATAGAATATATAGGTGATTCTGTATCTGAAATGAAATCTTTAAAAATGGCAAATCAAGGAGATATGATAGCGTTTAGAATAGCAAATTGCAATATAAAAGAATATATATCTGATGATGAAGAAGTAATAAATCATATGGAATTATTAAAAAAATTGAATTTAACAAATGAAGATTTAAAAGTAAAGACAAGTTTTGATATTACAATAAATTTAAAATCTGGAAAATCATTTAGGACTAATGCAAATATTGAATTACCTGTTGGGGATGTTGTAAATGAGGGAACTACATCTAATGAAATAACAGATACAAGCAAATTTATCTTTAAAAGGATAAAAAATTAGTAGAAATACTTGATAAAAAACGAAATACATTATATAATACGAATGGTATGTAACTTAATCTTTGTATGGAAAGCAAAACCAATAAAGAGGCTATGAACCTTGTCAGATCCGGAAGGAAGCAGCAATAAATAGCTAGTTTTATGTGGATGTGCTTTCCATAGAGAGATTAGGTAACAGACCATTTTTCTATTAGATAATTGCGAAACTAAATTATAAAAATGAAGTAACATAAAATTAATAAATAAATATAGTTTAGGGTTAGTAAGAAAAGAAAAATAAACACAGAAAATAACCTATTAGAAATTGGCAATAATTTCCAGTAGGATT
>JAFRDD010000012.1 GCA_017404025.1 Clostridia bacterium | reverse complement strand
TTAGGCGTTAAAAAATAAAGAATTTTACGTATAAAAAAATATTCGAGGAAATATTGTTTTTTCATACGTTTTTTATGGTTTATGTTAATGTTTTTTGTTGCTAAATATTGAAAAATAGGCACAAACGAAAAAGTTCGTATTTACATAATTTGACTTTTTTTCATAATTTTGGTACAATAAACATATACGCTAATGGTTTCTATTCACTTTAAAGGAGGACTAATATGGACATAGAAATCAATACTGTACAAATGGCAAACGGGACTGTAGTAGATCTCATTGAGCTCTACAAATTTATCGATGAGCTCCGTCGATCTCATTCACTGGGGAACAACGAAAATGATTCTTATATAGTTGAAAAGTTTCATTTTCATCTCTATGACCTCGTAGAGGTCAAAAAAGAGTACCATCTTAGGTACGCCAAATTCGATAATTGTCTCAACCATTTTCAGTGGTTAGACGCTACCGAATATAAAAACTTTGCCATGGCGACTAAGTCGCAACTTTACGGTTTTATTGCGGCTGCCTGCCGCGAAAAAGTAAAGACCGGGATGGGATGGAATCAGGCATTTATTGAGATAGTCTTTCTCTTAGGTAACCGATGGCTGAGGGATAGTTTTCTTTCAGTCGATGCATCAAAAGGCTCCTACTATTTTTATACGCTAAATGATTCATACGCATTTAAAATGATGGATTGCTTAGCACCGACAGTTATGACTGTAATGTCAGCACCCTAATGCCAGGAGACCGGACATTTATTGTTCCGGTCTTTTTTATATCAAAATTAAAAAACAGGTATTTATACCTGTTTTTGTTATACGTCGCCTATCTAAAATCAAATTTTTATCTATCTTTCTTCAAATTCTCCCATCATTTTAGGATATTTATAAAAATCACGTACTAATTGATCTCTAAAAATCAAATACATTTCTAGTGGGATTTCAGGAGATCTAGCCTCATTTTTTATAGCTTCTATGTCAATCTTATCTTCTGTTTTTTCTTTTAAAAGTTTATCAATTTTTCTTTTTACATATTCATTTACGTATATATCATTATTTTTAGTCATAAATATATCTATTTTTCCATTAAAAAAATCTTTCTTTAGAGTTATATTTTCATAATCTTTTTTTAAAGTTATATTGTCTATACTATTATATACTTCTCGAACATGATTCATTTCATAATACCCCTTTTTATTAATAAGAGCATTAAGAACACAATCTATAACATATTCTTTACCTCCAATATTTGTTTCTACCCAACTATGAAGGAATTTTGACTTATCTGAATTTCCATAAATTATTCCTGTTACTACTTTATTTGGACTTTGTAATGCTAAAGATGTTCCATATGCCATCTCAAAACATTTTCCTTCTCTTTCATCAGTTTCTATATCTATTTTATTTACTTTTATAAACATATCTTTTATGCCTTTTACAGCCTTTGATAGGGGTATAGCTGTAATTCTACTATTTGTAGTTTCAAAAAAAACTTCGTCACATTTAAATTTAGAATTACGTCTTACACTAGCTTTTTTTATAACTTTTCCATCTTTTATTTCTTCAATTTTATCTTTTTTTTCAATATCTGTATAATATTTTTTTGTAAATCTACTAATTCCAAGTCTCATTAAATACCCTTCATAATCAATCCATTTAGCACCTATTCCATTTAAATATTCTATAGCTTTTTCTAATCCTTCAGTTTTCTTTATTTCAAGGAACCTTTGATCAATCTCATCACTTTTTATATATCTTTCGTGAAATATGTTACTATTTTTAAACATAAATTTAATATCTCCTTCTATATTTTACATAAAATTATATCATATTTTTGATGTTTTTTAAAGTCTTTTTATAAAAAAATAATTTAAAAGACTGAAATTTTGGGTTTCAGTCTTTATATTTTATTCAGTTATAATATTAACTCTGCAATTTGTAGCAGTACTTGTACTTATATTTTCTGTCTGACTTCCTGTTGTATATTCTTCATCAAATCTTCCATGTATTCCTACCAATTCATCAACATCTTGTTTTCCTTCTATTAGTGAATTATATATATTTGTTCCTGTCATTGTTAACATTTGTTGATTGTCATTTGAAATAATTCCTGCATCTCCTACAATTCCCCCTACTGCTGAATTTCCTTTTATTTTTACTGCATATTGTCCTGCTTCAAATGTTTCTCCTTCTTTTCCTCCGACATAACAATTTATAATTCCAATTACTGCTCCTCCAGAAATCCCTCCTACTTGATTATATCCTGTAATTTTACTGTCTATTACTTTACATCCTTCTATTGTAACATCTGTTCCTGTAATATTTGATCCATGTCCTAAAATTCCTCCTGTTGAACCATTTTTAACTGTAAGTTTTATTTCTGAATCTGTTACTGTACATGAAGTTATATTATCATTTGCCAATCCTGCAATTCCTCCTACATAGCCATTTACAGAATTTATTATTGAATTATTTAAATTAATATTTTTTACATCACTTCCTGTTGCAATAAATCCAATTGTTCCTATTGCATTACAATTTTTAGAATTTACTTGTACATCACTTATATTAATATCGTCTGTTGTTACTTTTCCATATCCTAATAACGCTCCTACATAATTTGCATTTCCTAAAATATTATTTTTCTCTTTAGTAGCTTTATTTATTGTTACTTCTGTTAAAACTAAATCTACTTCAACATTTCCTACTACTCCACCTACATTTCCTTCTGCCATGCTTATTGTCATATCTTTTTCTAGGTTAATACTATTTATTTTAACATTATCACCTGTTGAATCACTTTTATATCCAAATGTTAAATAGTACTTTGTATTACCTTGCAATGTTTTTCTATATTCTTGTGCAGGAGTATTTTGATTGCTTACTATATAGAACAATCTTCCTTCAGTAGTTGAATATGATTCTTTATCTGCAGGTGCATTTTCTGTTAATATAGCCCAGAATGGTGCTGATGATTTTCCTTCTACATTTACATCTAAATTATATATTCCAGATTTTCCTGTTAAATCAATTTCTACATAAGATAATGCATATGATCTATCACCTTTTGCTAAATTTGTTGGCACAATTTCACCTTCTTTTTCTGCAAAGAAGTTGTCTCCATTTATAACTAATGCCCCTGTAAATTTCTTAAGTTTTATACTTTTTACTTTTGCATCATCTGTTGGTGCTCCTGCTAAATATCCAATTGTTAAATAATATTTATTTCCTCCTGTCATTATATAATCATTTTTCTCTACTATTTGTTTTTGTACTATATAGAATAGTTTTCCAAAAGTTTGATATGATTGATCGTTTGCTGGTGCATCTTGTGTTACAATTCCCCAGAATGGTGCACCTGATCCACCTTCTGTTTCAACATCTACCTTATATTTTCCTGTTTTGTCAGTTAAGTCTATTTCTACATATGATAATGCTATTGTTCCATTTGCAGCATTTAAATTATTTGGTACTAATTTTCCTTCTGATTCTACAAAATAATTAGCACTATTTGTTTGTAATTCAATTTCAAATTCTTCTTCTGTTTCTTCATAAAGATTTCCTAAACTTATATCTTCTTCAATCTCTTCTGTATCTTCATTTAGTTTTATATCAAAATCAGTTAAATTAATATTATTTAATTCTGCATTTAATGTATTTCCTATTACTCCACCAGTATGATTGTATGTTTTTCCATTTACAGTATATGGAGATTTTGGTGTTACTGTATCTATTCCCGTATTAATAATTGTTCCATTAGATATATTAATGTTATTTAATACTGTTTTCGTTGTTACTGTTGCTGTAGAACTAATCTTTGCTCCACCACCTAATATACCACCAACATTTCCTTTTCCTGAAACATTTACATTTGATAAATCTACATTTTCTATTGTCCAATCATTACTTGGTAAATGTTGCATTCCAAATAGTCCACCAACATAGTTTTCTCCAACTACTGTTATATTATTTCCTGTTAATTTATCTATATCAACACCACTATTAGTATATGCTAATATACCTCCTGCATTTTGTTTTCCTCTTACTGTTATATTATTAAATCCTTCTAATTTCGGTATTTCTAAATTGCTTGATGCACCATATGTTGCTATAATACCTGCTGTTGAACCATTAGTATTGTTTGTTATATTAATATCTGATATTACAGTATCTTCATCAATGTTTACTCCATTCCATGTATATCCAATCAATCCAGAAGCACTTATATATGGAATACTTCCATTTTCAATATTTATTGTAATATTTTTTATTGTTGATGATTGTATTGTTGTTGCTGTTTGTGGAGATACAGTAATTCCGGCAACTCCTCTACCTGTTGAAGTACTGTATCCTACCTTATTTGTATGTGTTAATATTATGCCGTCAATATTTGCATTTTTTATATTATTGAAATAGTTATATCCCATAACACCAGATATACTATCTGATGATGATGTTAAACTAACATTTTTTACTGTTGCATTTTCCAAATTGCAATTTGTGTTATATCTAGTAGTTCCTATCATTCCAGCAACTCCTGTAGCTTTTGAAGAATTTGCTGCAGCTCCATTATTTATTGTAACATCTTCTACTTTACAATCTTTACATTGATATAAATATGTAACTGTACCCACTAACCCTGCAGCATTTGTTGCTACTGACTCTATTCTTGTATTTCCTGTTACGCTACATTCATCTAAATATGTATATCCTTCTATTGTTCCTGCTATTCCTCCTACATCTTGATTTGATCCTGTCATTTTATCTGTTACTATAGAAATATTATCTACATTACATTTTGTTAATCTTGCTCCTTGTGAATTTCCTATTAATCCTCCTGTATTACTGCATTTTGATAGTACTTGACTTCCATTTATAATTTTACAATTATTCATTGTTACAGAACCATTACTATTTGCTACCATTCCTCCTGTTGCAGAAGTAGTATAATCTGTTCTTGGAAATTTATTTTCTACTTTTGTGTTATTTACTTCACAATTTGCCATTGTTATTCTATCCTGAGCATGTGAAACCATACCTGCTGTATTAATTGTATTACTACTTATGCTACAATCTTTTACTAAACAATCCTCCATAGTAATTGTACCATGCCCTGTAGTAACTAATCCCGCAACATTGAAAGTAGACATACTACCGTTATTAGGATTTCCATTACCTGTTATTGTTGAATCTTCTAACTTAACATTTGAAATAGTAGTATTATTTTTAGCCCAAGCAATTCCTCCTGAAAGTTGTGATGTTCCTTCCATTGTAGCGTTTACAACATTACAGTTTTCTACAACAGTTGTAGGCACACCTGCCATTAATAATATACCTGCACCTGATCCAGAAGAAGACGAAGTAACTCCTGAAATATTATTATCTATTGTTAATTTATTACTATCACAACCATCAATTGTTAAACTTTGACCATAACAAACAACTGAAACTATTCCTCCTACGTTACCAGAATGTTGCTCTAATTTTACATTATCCAAGTCTGAATCTTCTATGTTAATGTAATTTGCTGCAGCATAAGCTAAAATTCCAGCAACATTTTTTTCATTGTCAATTATTTCACTTTGTTGCATAATATTTGTATTTATAACTTTTACATTTGTACATTCTACACTATTTAATATATCGGATGAAGTTCCTATATCTCCCAAGCAACCTGATACTGCTGTATCTATACCTGAGCTATAATTATATATATTACAACTATTTATATTACAATCTGTTACTTTCAAATTACTTCCACTACCCTTTGCTGAAGCTAATATACCTGCAACATCTCCTGAAGTATTGTTATTACCAACTAATTTTAATTGTCCATTTACATTACATCTGCTAATTTCTATTGTTTTGGTATCAGTTGCTTGTCCTACTATTCCACCATTACTTTTAACAGTTGTTGTATCTAATTCTTCAACATTACAATTATCTATTTTTACAGTTTGGTTATTTACTCTTATATTACCTATTGCACATGATTCTCCTAAAACTCCTCCTGTACTTCCATAACTAATTGCGCCTTCTTTTGTAACTTTAAATCTTATAATATTATTATCATGTATATTTAATACTTCATTTTCAGAATTTCCTATTATTCCACCAAAGTTTCCACTTTCTGCCTCTATACTTGTATCTGATACTGTACAATTTGAAATTTCAAGTGTTTTGCTTGATCCATGTCCTACAATTCCTCCTGTATGAGAAGCTACTGTAAATGTTCCTGTGTTTCTACAATTTGTTATTTTATGTATTGAATTATTTCTATTTATTGGATTACTTGCACCATTAGGATTAATATCATATGGAAAACTCTTTCCTAGTATTCCTCCATTGTTTGAATTTGAAGAACTTTGATTTTCACTTGTCATATCTCCAGTATTTTCACAATTATCTATTGTTAATAAATTTGAATATGATGTTCCTACTATTCCAGCCATTGATGATTGTATAGCATTTATTTCTCCAGTATTTTTAGAATTATAAATTTCTACATCTGAATTTACTACAGCTGCAATTCCTGCTATAGATTCTGTATAAGGATTATCATTTTCTAATTTTTGAATTATATTTCCATTATTTTGCACATTATTAGCATATAATAATGTAGATTCTCCATTATCGGCTATTATTTGTCCAACAATACCTCCTGCTATTCCTTCTTCTACGCTTACTTCTCCATTGTTAATAGAATCTGTAACTTCTACACTACATTTAGCATGTCCTACAAAACCTCCTGCATCTAATTTTCCTGCAGTTACATTTCCTTCATTTACTGTTCCTTGATCTATTGTTACATCATCTGTTTTTAGTGTTACATTACTATTTTCTGTATTTGTTATCTTCTCATTTACTACTACTTCTGATGTATTTGCTGTATCTTGTTCCATTTCCCTTTCTGTTAATGCTGTACATGTTGTTTCTGTTTCATATTTTTGTTCTTCTCTATCCCATGTTTTTTCTACTTCTACTTTTATATATGTATCCGTTAATGGTACATATCCTTCTGGTGCCTGAGTTTCTTTTATATAAAATATATCTGTTCCTGTTCTCTCTATTGTTTCTGGAATTGTTAGTGTTCCATTTTCTAACTCTACATTTTCATATCCTTCAATTGGTCTTTTTTCACTATCATATACTGTGAATTTAGCTCCTTGCAATAGATTCTTTTCCTCTGAGTCTATTTTATTTATTGTAATTTTATATTTTCCTGTTATTTTTTCATTTTTTACATATATATTTAGCTTATCTTCGCATTGTCCAAATACATTTTTTGTAGTATACCTTTTACTTTCTGCAGAACCAATCATTCCTCCTGCATTATATTTTCCAGTTTCAATTGTTCCTGTATTTTTACAATTTGTTACATATACTGGTCCTAATACTACTCCAATCATTCCTCCTGCATTACTTCCATCAACTCCATCTTTTTGGATAATAGTTGCTTGTCCATTTTGATATTGACTAGCTGGATATTGATATTCTTTTTTAGCCAACACATTAGCTTCATTTGTACAATTTATAAATACTGTTATTGTACCTTCTTCACTATGTCCTACTAAACCACCAACATTTTTAAATTCAGTTTTAACATTTCCTGTTACTTTACAATTTTTTAATATTACATTTTCAGAATATCCTATTATTCCTCCAACTGCTGGTATATCATCTTCTGATTCTTGTGTATCATATACACCTTGTATATAATTAGATACACTTTCTGGATTTTCTGGAATTTTAAGATTTTTTGTAATATTTATGTCTACACCTTCAACTGTTAAATTTTCTATTATTCCTGAATATGTTGCAAATAATCCTACTTTTTTATTTGCATCTGCATCTCCCTCTATTTTTAAGTTTGTTATTTTGTGTCCTTGTCCATCTAATTTTACATTTTCTACATTTATTGGTGTCCATGTACTTCCTTCTAAATCTATATCTTGTGTTATTACATATTTTTCTTCTTTATTACTTTCTATTGCCCTTAACTCTTCTTTTGTACTTATTTCGATTGTTTCATATTTTGATGTTTCTACATCTATGTATTGTACATCTAGTTCAAAATCCACTCTATTATTGGCTGATATATCACTATATGTTGGTACTACATCTAATCTTATTAAATATTTCAAATGATTTTTATATCCTTCTGGTGTATATGTTTCTCTTATATAATATCTTGTTTTTTGATATCCATATGCATATACTGTTCCAAAATTTATTTTTCCTCCATCTGCTGTTACACCCGTTTTTATTACATTTTTATTTTCATCTAATAAATCAAATGTTGCACCATTTAATAATTTGTTATCTATTCCATCTATTTTATTTACTACTAATTCGAATGGTTGAGTCGTATTTCTTGATGTTGTTACAGCTTCAGTATCTTTGTCATCTTCTGTGTCTTCTTCTATTCCACTTGCCTGTGTTATTTGTGCTTCTGTCACTAATGTCCTATCTACAGTTTCTTCTACTACTTCTACATCTAAATCTATAAATATCTCTTCAGAATCTATTTTATTGTATATACTATATGCATCTATTGCTTTATTATTTAAATATTCTGTTGTTACTGTTCTTCCATCATCTAATTTTACCCATCCATATTGAGCATTTATTTCACTATCTTGGTTAAAAATAAGTCCTTCTGGTATTTGTACTGTTATTTTATTTGCTGTTCCATCAATTGTTCCTTCATTATATACTTTTATTCCATATCTAACTTTATCCCCATATTTTACATATAATGCATTTTTATTAGTTTTATATTCTATACTTCCATCTTCTTGTATTTTTGCTACTGGTTCTCTTGAGTTATTCATTTTTTGATTATTTATTCCCCATACATATTGTTTTAGGTTTAAATCTAATTCATCTTTTCTTAATTGTACATGGATTTTCTTATATTGTTTTACATTTTCTATTGTATATTCTTCTCCAAATCTTACATTTATTTTTTGAACTGTTCCTTTTGCTCCTTCTATTAAATCATAGTTTACTACATCTTCTATAAATACTGTATAATCTTCATAGTTATATCCGTCTTCTTGTTCTAATTTAAATTTAAAATCCGAACCTGTTCCTACTTTTGCTACCGTAAATTCCTCATTTTTATTTACATCTATTGCTTTTATTCCTTCTGGTAAATTTGTTTTTACTTTTTCTACATTTTTAAAATGATATAATATTCCTGTATCGACATTTAATGAATAATCTACAAGCTCTACTTCTTCTTCATATTTATCTACATACCCATCTGTTGGACCTGTAATTGCGTATTTAGAAATCTTTTCTATATCACTAGAAATTGTAACTTCTGTAGTTGGCGCACATCCCACAGCACATTTTATTAAATTCTTTACACCTTCTACATTTATACTTTCAGTTACTTTTATTCCACCAAATCTTACATTTAAATTACATGTTTCTATATCTTTTACTTCAAGATTTTTTACAGTTATTGATGTATAATCTTCCAATTGTAAATTAGGATTATCTATAACTAAATTATCTAATACAACCTCCTCAAAAGAAAGCCCCTCTATTTTCTCTAAAGTAGATGGTATATTAATCTTTTTTAAGTTTACACATTTTCTAAAACTGTCATGTCCAATAGTTTTTAATCCTTCAGGTAAAACCACTTCTTCTACTAATGGTAAAGAATCATTTGCAAGTCCAACTATATTTCTAATTGATGACCCCATCCATCCTACTTCTCCTTGAATCCTTGTTACAGGATAACCTCCAAGTGTTTGTGGCACTATTAATTTTCTTATTCTTTTGGCATTTGCATTACCTGTAGTTCTTACATTTACAGCTTCATTAGATACAACTTCATAATACCAAGATACACCTTGTATCTCATCTTGTTCAACATACCAATTATTTGCACCTCTTGATGTTGTAATTAATGATAATAATGTTGTAATTACTATTAAAATTACAGTTGCTCCTATTAAAAATTTCTTTTTCATTTGATTTCTTTCCTTTCTTTTGGTTGCTATTAAAGCTCTCCTTTAAAATATATCTAATAAAACTATAACGTTTTGCCATTTAAAAGTAAATAGGCGTTTTTAGCTTGTTTTTTTCTACGTCTTTTTTATTGTTACGGAAGCTATTTTTTTAGTTTTTCTTTTCGAAATTTTTCTTTTTTATTAAGTTTTTATTACAAATATTACAAATATTAATTATTAATTTTCAAATCCTTTATTTCCCTAGAAATTTTTCGAAAAATTTATATAAAAAATATTGACTTTCTTCTTAATTAAATAGATAATATAACTATAAAATTTTTTAGGAGGTAACTAATGAAACAAGAACAAAACAAAAGAAAGAAAATGCTAGTTTTTGGTATAGCATTTGTTGTAATATTAGCACTCGTTTTTGCTAATAAATTCACAAATAAAAGCACTACGCAAAAAGATATAGCACAAACCAATCCTTTAGGAATATCCAATGATCCAACTACTCAAGAAACAACTGATGAAGTAGAATATGGTAAAGTACTTGTTTATTATCTTGATGAATCTGGAAATTCAATTGCTGAAACAGAAACTTATCAAGAACCAATTGGTACAGAATATAACATATCAAGAAAAAACATTGAGCATTACATAAGTAATGGTAAAGAGCCAGTTAATAAGCGTGGTAATTACAAAGAAGACGATATAAGTGTAACTTTTGTATACAAAAGAGCGTCTGATGTAGTTGAAGTTGAAACAGAAGGAAACAACATAACACTTAAAGTTGAAAATATTATTGCAGACAAAGAATATAAATTGTTACTTGAACAAAAATCAACAGATGGACGAAAATTATCTGGTGGACACTTCTCAATGGTAGATGTTAAATATGAAGATCAACTAATGGAAGGTTCTACAACTAACGGTTCTCTAGTGCTTGGTTCCGTAGTAGTTAACAACGAAGTTAATGAGCTTTATGCTATTTCAGAAGACAAAGCTCCAGAAGGATATGAGCTTGCAATGAAAAATAAAAGATTTAACATTAAACTATTAAAATCTTATGATGCAGAAAGTAAATCATATCAATTACGTGCAATGCGTGATGATACAGACTATGAATTAGAAGAAGATGAAGATAATCGTACAATTACAGTAAAAGTTGTAAATGATAAAATAAAAACATATGACTTAGCAATGAAAATGTTTGCAAATACTATTGATGGAACATCAACAGGACGAAACATTTCAGCAAGAGTTAATACATCAGGCAAAATTGAATATGATGAAACAGAACAAAATTTAAAAGTCTTAGATGGTCAAAGAATTGTATATACTATTAGAGTATATAACGAAAAAAATCAAGATATGGCTGGACAAATTGTTACAGAATCACTTCCAGCAGGATTAAAGTTTGTAACAGATAGTTCAATAAATACAGCTAATAATTGGTCTTTAACAAATGGAACTTTAACATCAAATAAATTAGTTGAAAAAACTATAGCAGGAATTGATACTTCTACTGAAACAGATGTACATTATGAAGAATTACAATTAGAAGTTGAAGTAGACGAAGAATTAACAACAGGAACTACTTTAACAGCAACTTCAAGTATACCTGTTGACGAAAAAGAAGAAAATGCAGATAACAACGAGGATTCAGAAACAGTTACTTTAGAAACACGTCCCCCTGTATATGATTTAGCTATTAAAAAATATGCAACAAAAATAAATAATGCAGATACAGGTAGAAGTGTTACTGAGACAATAAATGATTTAAATCAGATAGAATTAACAAAAACAACTCCAGATAATTCAATTAAGCATAATGAAAAAATAATTTATACATTTAGCGTTTATAATGTTGGAAACCAAGATTTAAAAGGAACAAAAATAACAGATGCTATTCCAGCAGGACTTAACTTTGATAGTAACTCTACTATTAATGCCCAATATGGTTGGACAAAAAATGGAAACAATGTAGAAACAACATATTTAACATCACAACCAACAATTGCAGCAGTAAAGCCATATAAAGGCGAACGACCAAATCATGAAGAATTACAAATAGAATTTACATTAGATGAATATTCTGTACCAGATAATGTAAATGCATTGGAAAATACAGCAACTTTAGAAGCAGCACCAAATGAAACAAATACTTTAAATAATACAGATACAGATATAGTTTCATTAGATAAAATTAAAACTTACGATTTTGTCTTAAAGAAATTTGCTAGTAAAATAAATAATGAAGATACCAATAGAAGTGTTAAAGCAAGATTAACAGATTCAAAAACAATTACTTATGATGAAAATAGACCACAAAAAACAGTTCAAGATGGACAAAAAGTTATATATACAATAAGAGTTTATAATGAAGGTAATCAAGATATGGCTGGTAAAAAAATAACAGATACAGTTCCAGCAGGATTAAGATTAGTATCATATACAAATGGTGATAATTCAATTAACGACACATACAAATGGAGACAAAATGGTGATAAATTAGAGTCTACTTATTTAATTGGAAAAACAATTCAAGGCTGTAAAACATATAGAGATGAATTACCACATTATGAAGAATTACAAGCTGAATTTGTAGTTGTAGAAGATGATACAGATGATTCTGTAACAACATTAACAAATATAGCAACAATTGAAAAAGGTGACAATGAAGCAAATGAATCTAACAATACAGACCAAGATGAAATTACATTAATTAGAAGACCAAAAACTTATGATTTAGTTATTCACAAATTTGCAAGCAAGCTAGATAATCAAGATACCGGAAGAAATGTTACAGCTTCATTAAATGACTCAAAAGAAATTAATTATAATATTGTTAAACCAAATTTAACTGTTACAGCAGGTCAAAAAGTTATATATACTTTAAGAGTATTTAATGCAGGAAATCAAAATTTACAAGGAACAAAAATTACAGAAGACATTCCAGCAGGTTTAAAATTTGTAGAAAGTGAAACAAATAGTACATATAATTGGACTGTAGTAAATAACAAATTAGAATCAACATATTTAACAAATAAAACAATAAATGGATGTAGAACAGATAAAGATCAAACACCAAATTATATAGATGTTTTAGTAGAATTAGAAGTAACTCGTGATGGCCTAACTAGAGAGGCAGCTACAATAACAAATACAGTTACTCTTGCAAAATCAGAACAAGAGACAAATATAACTAATAATACTGATTCTGATTCAATTTCATTAGACTCTCTTCCTTACAGAGACTTAGCAGTTAAAAAATTTGCATCTAAAATAGATGGAACTGAAACAGGAAAAAATATCACATCAAAAATCAATAGTGAAAATATAGTAGAATTTGTCACAACAGATACAGAAAAATCTGTTAAAGATACTCAAAAAGTTATCTACACTATTAGAGAATTTAATTTAGGTAAAGCAGGAATTACTTGTACAAAAATTACTGAAGACATTCCATCAGGTTTAAAATATTTGCCAAACAGCTTAATAAATCAACAATATAACTGGCAATTAGAAAATGGAATATTAACAACAGATTATCTAACAGGTACAAGTATTCCAGCACTAGACTCAAATACACCTTCATTACAAAATTATTTAGATGTTCAAGTTGAATTTGAAGTAGTTGAGGATGAAGCCGATTCAAATAATATAATTAAAAATACTGTTACTATAGACAAAAATCCAAATGACGAAGATGAATCTAACAATTCAGATTCTGATACAGTAACACTAATTCGAAAAGTTAAAACTTATGACTTAGCAATGAAAAAATTCGCATATTCTTTAGATGGTTCAGAACTTGAAAAAGAAATAACAGCATCTGTAAATACAGATGGTAATATAATCTTTGCAAATGATAACACAAAAACATCAGTTAAAAAATCTCAAACAGTAGTATTTTATTTAAGAATATTCAATTTAGGAAATCAACCAATGACAGGAAAACAAGTTACAGATACTTTACCAGATGGTGTATCATTTGTAGAAAATAGCTCAATAAATATTCAATACGGATGGCAAGCTAATGGCTCTGTTATAACTTCTAACTACTTAGTTGGAAAAACAATCCAAGGATTTGCTAAAGAACAAGGAGAAGTTCCATCATATACAGATTTAAAAATTGAATGTAAAGTATCAGATGAAACTATTAGAGAAGCTAAAACTATGACAAATACAGCAACACTTGAAGTAGACCCATTGGATCAAAATCCTTCTAATAATACTGCTATAGCTACATTAATTGCTGAAGCAGAAAAGATTAAAGCATTTGATTTAAGCCTTCAAAAATTCTTATATAGTGTAGATGGCGAAGTTTTAAAAGATAGAGAAATTATAGCCAAAAATTCAAATAATAATATAGAATTTTCAAAAAATAATGATATATACAAAGTTTCTAATAATCAAAATTTAGTATATACACTAAGAATTTTCAATGTTGGAGATGGCGAAACTTTAGGAAGACAAGTAATAGAATATATACCAAAAGGTTTAGAATTTGTTGAAAACAGTAAAATAAATAAAGAAAACGGATGGGTAATGTGCAAACAAGATAAGGCAGGGAATTTAGTTGAAGTAACAGATGTTTCTAAAGCAACAGTCCTAAAATCTAACAAATTAATTTCAGAAAATATTTTAGGATTTGAAGTTAAAAATAACGAAGTTCCTAAATATAAAGATATTCAAATAGAATTGAAAGTAAATGAAGATAACGTTACTGATGAGAATAGAATTGTAACAAACATAGCTAAAATTGAAAAATCAACAATCGAACCAAACTCTGATAATGATACAGCAGAAGAAAAAGTTCAAGTAAAAATATTTGATTTAAATATAACAAAATATATCAAAAATCTTCAAGTAAAAGAAGGCGATAAAATAATTCGAACTAAAAACATTGGACTTGAAAATAAAGGAAAACTATATAAAATCGAAATTGATCAAAAGAAAATTGGTGAAACTCAAGTTGTTGCAACATATGGACTAAAAATAAAAAATATTGGTGATATTCCAGGATATTGTGAAGAATTAACAGATTATTTTCCAGAAGATATGTATTTAAATTCTACAAATACAACTTGGAAAATAGATGGAAAAGTTGCAAAATCTGATGAAATATCTAAAAAACTAATAGTTCCTGGAGATTCAACAACAGTAGAAGTAACATTTATATGTGACGTTACAAATAATAGCTTCGGTGTAAAAGATAACACTGCAATTATATCAGGATATAGTAATGATTATAATGCAAAAGATCCTACACCAGATAGTGATAATGAAAAATTCATCATTTCATTAAAAACAGGTGCTGCATTAGGAATAACATTTGGAATAATATTTGCAATATTAATTTTAGTAGCAATCGGAATAAAATTAAAATTAATAAAACTTCCTAAAAAAAATATTAAGAGATAATTTTATTGAAAAAGAGTTGCCATGAGAACCGTCCCTTTGTCAAGTTGACAAAGGGA
>JAFRDD010000039.1 GCA_017404025.1 Clostridia bacterium | reverse complement strand
ATTTTTTGATTTTGGAGCTGTTGAATGATTGATGTTTTTTTCTGCTGATGTTTCTGCTGGTGGTGGTCAGATGTTTCTGCTGTTGATGTTTTTTTCTGGTGCTGGTGCTGGTCAGATGTACCTGATGCAATGGCTGGTGATGATGTGGCTGGTGCTGTTATTTTTTATATCCAATTTCTTTTATTGGTTCTGCTAGGATTGTAATTTCTTTATATTCATCATCTAATATTTTTTTATGTTTATTTCGGATTAAATCCAGCAATCTAAATGATTTTACTGCATTTCTTAATGAATTATATTTATTTGCATATTTTAGTGTATATTGATTTAATGAATTTATTTGTTTCTGATAATCATCTATTTTATCATTATAGGTAGTTATTTTATTTTGATATTCTATTAAGATGTTATTAAGATTATTATAGTTATTTGCTAATTTCTGATACTCTATTTTTTCATTATCTAGTTTATTCTGGATTTTTTCAATTTCATTTTTTAAATTATTAATGTCATCAGATTGTTTTTTTTCCAGCTGTTGCATTTCTTCGGCTGTTAATATGTATAACGAGCTTGAATTAGTTTTGAAATTATCTTTTTTTCCTATTGTTATTCTTATTGTTTTTTTATCTGATGAATTATATTTTATTTCTTTTTTAAGCATCAATATCACATTTATTTTATTTTTGATTTTTTTGATTTTTTTTGCAATTGAAAATGTTTTTATATTTTTAGATATATATTAATTATTGCAAAAAATTAAAAATTTGCAATTTAAGATAATTTTTTTCATATGGATTATGTGAAAATTTTTATCGAATTGCTGTTATATTTGTTTAATGTTTTTTTGTAAGTTTGAACAATTATATATTTTATTTTTTGTTTTTTTATACATTTGTAAAGTCAGAAGAAATGATATTTTTTTTGCAAGTTGATATGTATGTAATGGCAAACATTCTTTATATTTTTGATGCTATTATTATATTGAAACTTTGATTTATTATAATGGTACTTGATGCCATAAGTATAATTTTAATGGTACTAGTTACTTTTAATTAATGTTTGAAAAAAAAATTAATTTTTTGCAAAAACCAAAATTCAATACATCAATAAAATAAAAGATACGATAAATTAAAACATAGGTTAATATAATAAATATTAAAATAATAAAATATTCCATTAAAATAAAAAGAAAAAATTTTTTTCAATTTGCAATTTTTAACATAATTTCTGATGAATTTCTTTAAATCCTAATTTGATATACTAATTACTTATAAAATTTAAATCAAATAATAATCTTAAATTTTTTTTATAATAACTATTGAATTAATTATTTAATCGTGAAAACCGGTCCAGTTCATGCTTATTTTTAAATTTAAATGATTTTTAAAGGTTTAATTTTTGTTCAATTTTTTTTAAAATTTTTTTTTAAAATGGTTGCATATCGACCAACCAGCACCAGCAGATGCAATGGCTGGTGTTGGTCAGATGTACCTGATGATGCTGATGCAGTTGATGTGGCTGGATATGATTATAATATATAACAAATGTTATTCTATTTTCTGATGCTGTTTTCAAGTATACCAAAATAATTTAATTATAACAATTGTTATATATTTTCATATATAATTGTTTCCCTTATGAGAACTATAAAAAAGAAGAAATATGCAAACCTTTAAATACTAATGGGGCTTAAAACAATATCTAATCGGCAGAAAACCTTTAAATACTATGAGAAATAAAGGAACTAGCAACCCAGAACAAAGAACTGGGACAAAAAAAGAAATAATATGGAGTTAATAAAAAAAATGATATTCGGTGATAAAATCAAAGAAACTAATCATATAAGTTGTTTGAATGGCAAAGAAACGACAATAAAGAAAATGGTAATAAAAAGAGAACTATCTGAACAATTCAACATCATCAAAGATGTTTATAATGCCTTTGCTGATGTTTCTGATGATGTGGCTGGTGCTGGAAAAATGGATAATGCAATGTTGTTTAAGATAATGTTTTTTGATTTGTTAAATGAGTTATCTTTATTATCTGATGAACAAGCTATCAGTATTCTTGAAATCAAAGCTAGAAAAGTTGCAGAACTTGAAAAGCAATACATAGGAGCATAATATAATGATAGAAATAAAATATAAACCATATTTAATGGAAAATACTATATTTGAAGAAGAATACTTCTTAATGACACCAAATACATTAATAGAAGCAATAAAAGAGAGTATTATTAACTATGGTTTAATACTGGAACTATCCGAAGCAGTAGCTTTGGAAATATACAAAAAACGAGCAGTACACGAATTAAAAAGAATAATAAATAAGATAAGTGCAGAAAATCCAACAACATTTAAAAATTTAAATGGTAACTTCAATCTTGAAATACTGCCAGCTATCGAACCAAAAGACCATAAGACACAAGCATATAATGTTATTCTTGATGATATAAGTAATATAATAGCTATTGCAGAAAACACTAAAAAAAATATAGAAAAATATGCAATCATGAGTGATCGAGATGCTACATAAAAATAAAGCAAATAGAAATTATAGAAATGGTATATACCTAATACCTGATGCAGATGACTTTTTAAAGGTAATGGAACAATTACGCGAAGAATATAATCAAAATAAGAAAGGAGCAATAAACAATGAATAAAATAAAAAACCTAAATCAATTAAATGACAAATTAAAAGTAATTTATGAAAATGAATGTAAACAATATTTAACCTATTTGAAAACCAAAGGGTTTATAATTTTGGTTGATGATGCTGGAAATAAACATATTTGGCAGTATAAAGCCAATGCAAAAGAATTTGTTAAATCCAAGTATACAATAGCTAGCATGGTTGATGAAATGCTACAAAATGTGAAAAACTACTATGATATTCCGACTGATTACGATTTTTATTTTTCTATTCTCCATGAAACAATCCCAGCTGTTACTGTTGATGAATTAAATAGCTTCTATGAATATAACAAAGCAGTAAATAATATTAAATCAGATAAAGAACTAAAAGCAGAATTAAAAGAGTTAAATGCTGTAATCAAAGATAGGAGCAGAAAAATAAATCCAACCAATGATGATGTATATGAGCAGATGCAAGTGCTAGTGAATGCTGGCATCGTGGCTTGCGATGTTTCAACTGGTGCAATCTATCGTAAAATCAAGTATTATCAGTATAATAAATCAGAACAAAGGTTTATTGAAAAAAAAGAAGTAGATATTAAAGAACTAATAGAAAAAACACTTAATACAAAGGTTCATGAGGGAATAGTGCATAAACATATGCAAAAAGACTGGTATACCTATGGTATAAGCTCAAATTTGCCGAAAAAATGGAATGATAACATAGAATACCAAAAAACAATCTACGAACAAGAAAACAACAAATTAAATACGATAATAAACAATTTCAATTAAAAAAATAAGTAATGAATGAGTTAATATTTAAAATAACACCAATAACAGCACCTATTATAGATATAGGATTAAAACCACCAATAATAAGTGGAATAGCAGAAATAACAAATAAATACTGCATAGATTTCTATTACTGGAATGGAAAAGAGTATACTAGTGAAATTGATTATATAAATAGTGATAATCAATATTATAATGATACTGCATATCATATAGATGATATGATTGAACTAGAACTATTTAAATTAATTTCTGATGATGATGTTGGTGCTGGTGGTGAAATATGTATACGATATGATGATTATGAAATATGTATAGCACCAGCCATTGCAGATGTTTCTGATGTGGCTGGTGATGTTGCTGGTGGTGATGATAATATAAATGGCTAGACCCAAAAAACTACAACAACCCAAAAAGATACCTATAACGATAGAACAAGACCAATACAACCAATTACTAGCTAATGGTGTTGTTAATTTTTCTGAATGGGTTAGAAATCGTATAGATGACTATATAACTGTTGATACTGATTTAAATCAATTACAACAATTATTAAATGAAAAACAAAAAGAAAAAGAAAACATAATGCTGGAAATTGAAACAATCCAGCAGAAAATAGAAGAAATCCAACAACAACAAAAAGAAAATGCAGAAAATGAAACAATACAACAGCAGATGCTGGAAACAATTAGAAATGTTATTAATAATGAGTTTAATGGTGCTGGAATAACCAAAGACAGATTAATGCGTATTAATCGTGGAAAACTAACCAGTACAAAGCTCAAACAGTTAATACGAGCAAATAACATAAAGATAATTAAACCAGCAGAAAAAACAACCAGTACAATAATAAGGAATGGTGCAAAAACAAAGAAACAAAAACACAATCAAAGAATTAAGGAAGTTAATCAATTTGAGAAGTTAGTATTTGAATTTAAAAAGGATTGGAAACGATACAATAATAATAATCGATTTTCAGATGTATCTGCAAAAGAATATTTGAAAATGAAAAAAGATAAGTATCAGGTTAAATGCGAGAATAACAATATATCATATGATGATTTTAAGCTGGCAGTATCATCATAAGCCAGCTATTTTTTTTATTTTT
>JAFRDD010000011.1 GCA_017404025.1 Clostridia bacterium | reverse complement strand
TAATCCTTACAGTTGCAACGGTTGCAGAGGTTTTTAAAAAATGGCTTAAAAACTTCTATTTGTTATGCAGTTTTTTATCTAACAAAAAATTTAAAAAATTTTTCAGAAAAACTATTGACAATTAATAGTTAGTCTCTTTTTTAGTATGTTCAAAAAATAAAAATAATAAACTAAAATTATTGATTTTTATTTTTTTTATTAATATAATTTTAAAAAATATTTCAGAGGTGATATTAATGGTAGAATATAAAATTTTAATTCAAAATTTAGATTCTTATACAAAATCTCATTCTGAAAGAGTATCTGATTATGCTGTTTTGCTTGGAAAAAAAGTTGGCTTATCAGATGAAGATTTAGAAAAACTAAAAATTGGAGCTTTATGTCACGATTTAGGCAAATCTAAAATTCCAAATTATATATTAGAAAAAGAAACCAAACTTACTGATAGTGAATTTATAGAAATAAAAAAACATCCTTATTTTGGAGTTACTCTATTAGAAGAAAATTCTAATTTTAAAGATATAGTTCCTATAATAAAATATCATCACGAAAAATATGATGGTACAGGATACCCAAATAATTTAGTTGGAGAAAATATTCCTTATTTAGCTCGAATAACAGCAATTGCAGATTGTTTTGATGCTATGATATCAAAAAGAACATATAAAGATTCTATGTCTGTTGAAAATATTATAGAAGAATTTAATAATTGTAAAGGAACTCAATTTGACCCTACTTTAACTGATGCTTTTTTAGATATTTTAAAAAATAATTTTGATTCAATTAAAAAAATTCAGGAAAATTTTAAATAATAAAACTTGAGGTTTTTCTAACCCCAAGTTTTACTATTTTTTTATAAAACACCTTTAAAATAACATTTTCTAAAAGTACCCTGCATTTATCCTTTTTATTCTATTTTCCATAATAAGAATCTAATAAAATTTGTTTCAATTCAGAAACTAATGGTAAACGTGGATTTGCTGTTGTACATTGATCTTCAAAAGCTCTATCTGCTAACATATCTACTTTTGCCAAAAATTCTTTTTCGTCAATTCCAGCTTCTTTAAATGATTTAGGTATTCCTAAAAATTCATTCATTTCATTAACTTTTGCAATTAAACTATCAATTCCTTGTTCTACCGTATCAGCTTTTAGTCCAACTATTTTTGCCATTCCAGCATATTTTTTGTCAGCGATGAAGTATTCATATTTAGGGAACGATACAAATTTTGTTGGCTTTGAACTATTGTATCTTATTACATATGGAAGTAATATTGCATTTATTCTTCCATGTGGTAAATGAAATTCTGCTCCAATTTTATGTGCCATAGAATGACAAATTCCTAAAAATGCATTTGTGAATGCCATTCCAGCCATAGTACTCGCATTATGCATTTTTTCTCTTGCAACTTTATCATTTGCACCATCTGTATATGCTTTTGGTAAATAATTAATTACTAATTCAACTGCCTTCTCAGCTAATGCATCTGTATAATCTGATGCCATATTTGAAACATATGCTTCTAAAGCATGTGTTAAAACATCCATACCTGTATCTGCCGTAACAGATTTTGGTAAACTTAATACTAAATCTGGATCAATAATTGCAACATCTGGTGTTAATTCATAATCTGCCAATGGATATTTTTTATTATTTTTCTTATCTGTAAGAACTGCAAAAGATGTTACTTCTGAGCCAGTTCCTGAAGTAGTTGGTATTGCTACCATCTTACATTTTGATCCTAATTTAGGGAATTTATAAGTACGTTTTCTTATATCCATAAATTTTAATTTTAATCCTTCTGGATCTGCTTCTGGATGTTCATAAAATAACCACATTCCTTTTGCAGCATCTATTGGACTTCCTCCACCTAATGCAATAATGCAATCAGGTTCAAAGTTTTTCATTAATTCTAATCCTTTATTTACAATATCAAATGATGGATCTGGTTCTACTTCACTAAATATCTCACAATGTACATGTTTTGATCTTTTTCTTAAATGATAAAGTATTTTATCTACATATCCTAAATTTACCATTCCTTTATCTGTAACTATAAATACTCTTTCTATATCTGGCATTTTTTCTAAATATTGTATAGAACCTGCTTCAAAATATATTTTTTCTGGTATTTTAAACCATTGCATATTAACTCTCCTCCTTGCTACTCTTTTTACATTAATTAAATTAACTGATGAAACATTAGCAGTTGTTGAATTTCCTCCAAATGAACCACATCCAAGTGTTAGAGATGGCATATTTGTATTGTAAATATCTCCAATAGCTCCATGAGTTGAAGGTGAGTTAACAATTATTCTTCCTGCTTTCATAGTTTTAGAAAATTTTAAAATTGTTTCTTTATTTTCAGAATGTATAACAGCACTATGTCCTAGTCCACCAAATTCTATCAATTCTTCTGCTTTATTAATTCCTTCTTCTTCATCTTTAACTGTATAATATGTTAAAACCGGACTTAATTTTTCTTTTGAAAATGGATAATCATTTCCTACTCCTTTTTCAGGAACAACTAAAACTTTTGTATCTTCTGGTACTTTAAATCCTGCATCTTTTGCAATTGTAAAAGGTGACTGTCCTGGTATATGAGATTTTAATTTATATCCAAACTCTTCATTATATTCAAACATTGATTTTTCAAGTTTCTCTTTTTCATCTTTAGTTACAAAATAGCATCCTGCTTCTTTCATTAATTTTTCAAATTCTTTTGCTATTTCTTTATCAACTAAAACAGCTTGTTCAGAAGCACAAATCATGCCATTATCAAATGCTTTTGACAAAACTAAATCATTTACAGATGTTTTTAATTTGGCTGTTTTATCAATATAGCAAGGTACATTTCCAGGTCCTACTCCTAAAGCTGGCTTTCCGCAAGAATATGCAGCTTTAACCATTCCTGTTCCGCCTGTTGCTAAAATTAAATTTACATCAGGGTGATTCATAAGCATTCTAGTTGCTAAGATAGATGGTTCTTCTATCCATAAAATACAATTTTCTGGTGCACCTGCAGCTATTGCAGCATCCCTAACTATCTTTGCTGCTGCCACACTACATTTTTGTGCTGATGGATGAAATCCAAATATAATAACATTTCTCGTTTTAGCTGATATTATAGACTTAAACATTGTAGTAGCTGTTGGATTTGTTACTGGAGTAACACCTGCAATAATTCCAACTGGCTCTGCTATTTCTACATAATCATCTTCTTCATTTTTATTTATAACTCCAACTGTCTTTTCATATTTTATACTATGATAAATGTATTCTGTAGCAAACATATTCTTTGTTATTTTGTCTTCATAAATACCTCTTTTAGTCTCTTCTATAGCCATTTTAGCAAGTTCCATATGATGTTCTAATCCTGCCATAGACATAGCCTTTATTATATTATCTACCGTTTCTTGATCTAATTTCAAATATTCTTTAGATGCAACTTTTGCTTTTTCAACCAAATCATCTATCATTTGTTTAACTTTTAATTCTTCTTGATTTTCTTTTCCTGCCATAACATTTCCTCCTTTTGTTAATTGCCAGAGGGACGGTTCTCTTGGCAACTTTTTTTATTATACCCAAATTATTATATAATATTAGAAAAAATTGTCAAGTGCTACTATAGCTTGTTTTTTGGTTTTTCAAAATTTTCAAAAAGGACCGTCCCTCTTGAAAATTTTTCAAAAAGAACCGTCCCTTTTTTTACCTTTTTTTAATCTTAATATATATAATTTTGTGGATTTACGTGTGTTCCGTTAATTCTTACTTCTAAATGTAAATGTGCCCCTGTTGAATTTCCTGTTGAGCCAACTAAAGCAATTGTATCACCAGCTTTAACTGTTTGACCTACTGTAGCAATTAATTTACTGCAATGTGCATACCATGTCTCTACACCATTTCCATGATCCACTTTAATTAAGTTTCCGTATGAACCGTTGTATTCTGCAAAAGTTACTGTTCCATCTGTAGTAACTTTAATTGGTGTTCCTGTAGGGCACGCTATGTCTAACCCTGTATGAGTTGAACTTCTTATTCTACTACTTACACCGTATCTTGAAGAAATTGTACCAGAAACTGGCATTACTGCTAATTTTATTCCATTAACAACACCATTTTTAGTATTTACTTCATATTTATTAATTGCTTTTATAGTTTTATCTTCTATAGCTGATTCTATATTTTCTTTAGCTATCTCTACAGTATTTGTTTTTATTTCTTCTACATTTTCAGTATTTTTTTCTATAATAGATAAATTTAATTCTTTATCTTCATTTTCTTCTTTTAAAGATTCTACCACTGTTTTTGCATCTTCTAAAGTATCTACTGAGTCTATTACTTTATTTTCTGATGCTATTTCATAATATTTATAAGTTATCTCCATATTTTTTTGAAGTGCAACTATAATTTCATCCTCATTTGTTTTTTCTGTTCTGTCCACTAGTTTTAGTTCATATGTTGGCATTTCTTCTACAGTAACTGTATCTACATTTTTTGCAGTATATCCTAAAACATCATTATCTATTTTTTCTTCAAGATAATTTACACTTTTTGTATATCCTACCTCTTCTCCAGAAATACTAACACAATAAACTGGTTTGTATTTAATTAATATTATTGCTGTTATTAAACCAATTCCTATTACTAGTATAATAAACATTTTTAAAAACTCTTTTGTATAAAATTTTAGTCTCTTTTTTAAAATATAAATTCACTCTCCTTTTTGTAGTTTTTCAAACAGCTAATTATTATTATACCATATATTATCTCAAAATGCAAATTTTTTATTCAAGTACAAAAAATTTGTTGTAAAAAATTCTTTATTATGTTATTATAAATTTTGGAAAATTTGTAAAAAATAATTCATAGGAGGTTTTTAAAATGGATTTTAAACAATGGAATGGATTTAAAACTGGAGAATGGAATCAAGAAATTAATGTAAGAGATTTTATTCAAAAGAATTATACTCCCTATGTTGGTGATTCAAGTTTTTTAGCTGGAATAACACCAAAAACGCAAAAACTTTGGAATGAAGTTTTAGAATTATACAAAAAAGAAAAAGAATCAGTTGGTGGCGTATTGGACATTGATAATAAAACTATATCTACAATATGTTCACATGAAGCAGGTTATATAGATAAAGATTTAGAAGAAATAGTTGGGCTTCAAACAGATAAACCTTTAAAAAGGGCAATAATACCATTCGGAGGTATTAGAATAGTTGAAAAATCTTGTGAAGCATACGGAAAAAAGGTAGATGACAAAGTTGAAGAAATCTTTCATAAATACAGAAAAACTCACAATGATGGAGTATTTGATGTTTATACACCAGATATTAGGGCTGCTCGTAGTTCACATTTAATTACTGGTCTTCCTGACGGTTATGGTAGAGGAAGAATTATAGGTGACTATAGACGTGTTGCATTATATGGTGTTGATATATTAATCGAAGAAAAGAAAAAGGATTTAGATATATTAAATACAGATGTATTTAATCAAGAAGTAATTCGCGAAAGAGAAGAAATTAGTGAACAAATTAAAGCATTAGCAGAATTAAAGGTAATGGCCTCAAAATACGGCTTTGACATTTCTATTCCTGCAAAAAATGCTAAAGAAGCAATTCAATGGCTATATTTTGGATATTTGGGCTCTATTAAAGAACAAAACGGTGCTGCTATGAGTATTGGTAGAAATACTACATTTTTAGATATTTATATTGAAAGAGATATCAAAAATGGAATTTTAACTGAAGAACAAGCACAAGAATTAATGGATCATTTCGTAATGAAATTACGTATGGTTAGATTTTTAAGAACACCTGAATATAATGAATTATTTAGTGGTGACCCTATATGGGTAACAGAAAGTATTGGTGGCCAAGGAATTGATGGAAGAACTTTAGTTACAAAAAATTCATTTAGAATTTTACACACACTTGAAAATTTAGGACCAGCACCTGAACCAAACTTAACAGTACTATGGTCTGCAAATCTTCCAGAAGGATTTAAAAAATATACTACAGGGTTATCAATAAAAACATCCTCTATTCAATATGAAAATGATGATTTAATGAGAATATCTTTAGGCGATGACTATGGTATTGCTTGTTGTGTATCTCCTATGAAAATAGGTAAACAAATGCAATTCTTTGGTGCAAGAGCTAATTTAGCAAAAACATTATTATATGCCATAAATGGTGGTAGAGACGAAATTTCAGGCAAACAAGTAACACCAAAATTTTCTCCAATAACCTCTGAATATCTAGACTATGATGAAGTTATGGAAAAATTAGATCAAATGATGACCTATGTTGCAAAAATTTATATAAAAGCATTAAATGCTATTCACTATATGCATGACAAATATTGCTATGAAGCCTTAGAAATGGCTTTACATGACAAAGACATTATAAGAACTATGGCTTGCGGAATAGCTGGTTTATCTGTAGTAGCTGATTCTTTATCAGCTATAAAATATGCTAAAGTTAAAGTAATTAGAGACGAAACAGGTTTAGCTGTAGATTATAAAATTGAAGGTGATTTTCCAAAATACGGAAATGATGATGATAGTGTAGACCAAATAGCAGTTGAAATTGTTAAAAAATTTATTAGAAAATTGAGAAAATATGAGACCTATAGAAATTCAAAACATACATTATCAATTTTAACAATAACATCAAACGTCGTTTATGGTAAAAATACTGGTAGTACACCTGATGGCAGAAAAGCAGGAGCTCCATTTGGACCTGGTGCAAATCCATTACATGGAAGAGATACAAACGGAGCATTGGCTGTTATGAATACTATTGCAAAATTACCTTTTGACTCAGCAGAAGATGGTATATCTTATACATTTTCAATTACTCCAAATACACTTGGAAAAGATGAAAATATGAGAATATCTAATTTAGTTAATATGTTAGATGGATATTTTGCACAAACTGGTCATCACATTAATGTAAATGTTTTTGATAGAAGTTTATTAGAAGATGCTATGAACCATCCCGAAAAATATCCTCAACTTACAATACGTGTTTCAGGATATGCAGTAAACTTTACAAAATTAACTCGTGAGCAACAATTAGATGTTATAAATAGAACTATTCATGAAAAAATTTAGGGAATTGATAAATTCCCTTTTTATTTTAGAGAGGTAAGAAAATGAAAGATTTAAATTACTATGCAAAAATCCACTCAATTGAATCATTTGGAACAGTAGATGGCCCTGGAATTCGTTTTGTTATTTTCATGCAAGGATGTCATTTAAGATGTAAATATTGCCATAATAGAGATACTTTAGATATTAATGCAGGAACATATAAATCCTTAGATGAAATTTTTAATAAAATAATGAAATATAAAAATTATATTTATCCAAACGGTGGAGTAACTGTAACTGGTGGTGAACCTTTAATACAATCAAAATTATTAATTTCATTATTCAAAAAATTAAAAGAGGAAAATATTCATACCTGTATTGACACTTCTGGAATGTTTCAATTAACAGAAGATATCAAAGAATTGCTATCATTAACCGATTTAGTTCTTTTAGATATAAAACATATCGACCCAGTAAAATGCAAAGCTCTAGTTGGATTCTCGAACGAATTAGAGCTGAATTTTGCTAAATATTTGAGCAATAATAATATACCTATGTGGATTAGACAAGTATTAATTCCAACTTTAACTGATGAAAAGCAAGACCTTATAAAATTAAAAGATTTTATTAATACTTTAAAAACAGTTGAAAAAGTTGAATTTCTACCATATCATAATATGGGAAAATATAAATGGGAAGAACTTGGCTTAAAATATGAATTAGATAATATTCCTGTGGCAACACAAGAAGATGTTGATAGAGCAAAAAAAATTTTTAGGCGGGGACGGTCCTTTTTAAAAAAACTTTTTAATTGCCTTAGTTCAATAACATTAGAATAAGGCACCTATTGGCGCCTTATTCTTACATTCCTAATAATTTTAATTCAACATTTTCTTGTTTATACTTTCCATCAACTAATTTAAATTCAACTAAAGTATTTTCTAAAGTTTCTTCATTTTGTCTTAAATCTGTAGTAAAAAATAATTTTATTTTTGGAATTTCTAAACCATTTGTAATAATTTCTTTAAAACATTCTGCCATATGTCTTTCATCTTCACAAATAAAAATTAATTGTGGTATTCCTTGAAAACCTGAATCCATCGGAACAAAATTTTCATAGAAATCACTATAAAGTCTTACTTTTTCAATGAATTTTTTTTGCCAATCTTGTTCTCTTCTAACAGCTTCAAATAAAAATTGTATTGACTTTCCATTTTTAGTTAATTTTACACATCCACCAGAAGCTCTAAATGTTTTTCCTAAAACTTTAGCATTTATTGTAGGCTTTACAATATAACTATCAAATGCTTTAACCTTTCTTAAATATGCTATCAAAGTTTGATTTCCTGCTAATCTTTTCTTTATCATTGCTACAGGCTTTGTATTATCTGATGGTTGCCATTTACATTCTAATTCTCTAGAAGTTAATAAATATTTTCCCATCTTTTCTAAACAATAAATTCTATATATTCCTTTTCCTTCGTCAGACGTAAAATAATATCTAGTTAATATTTTAGACTTAACCATTTGTTCTAGCTTATTGTTTAATTTATCTTGAGATTTTGGATCAATGCCTTTTATTTTTAACATTTGGAATAATTGTCTTGAAGTAATAAATTCAAATTCATTTACTAAATTTAATATTGCAAAATGAATATCTGTAATATGACCTATATTAATTTTATGAACAATTTGATTCATAGAAACATATCCATCTTTGCCGTCAAATGTTTTTATCTCTCCTTCCCTAATTGCAAATGGTGATACTTGTGCTTTAATTTCATTATCTTCAACCATTTTTACTTTCCTCCTTAAAAATTTTTTATTTAATAAATTTTTTTATTTTAAACAAACAATAACTTTACTTTCTTTTTCTCTGTATCTATCTTTTTTACATATACATCTACTTCTTGTCCATATTCTAGACCTTCTTTATATTCGGCCATTCCTACTAAATTTGGAGTTAACTCAACAAAAATTCCATTTTTATTTTTTTCTGTTTCTCTAACTATTCCTTTAATTCTTGTTCCAACTTCAAACTTTTTACTATTTTCTTCCCATGTTCCTAAAGTTTCCTTATATGATAATATAACTTTTCCTGTATTTCTATCTATTGATTTTACCATAATATCTATTTTTTGTCCTATTTTTAACCTTTCACTAGGGCTCTTTATTCTTGCAACTGATAAATCTTCTATATGAACAAGTCCAACAACTCCTCCTCCAATTTCTACAAAAGCTCCATAATTTTGAATATTTTTTACTATTCCTTTTACCATTTGCCCTGGTTTTAATTCATTTTTTACCCATTTTATAGCTTCTTGTTGTACTTGCTTTCTTGATAATTGCAATTCATTGTCTTTATTTACATCTGTAATCTTAAATTGAATTAATTTGTGAACTTTTCCTGTACATAAATTAACTTTTGGTAATCCTTCTTCTCCTATATTGATTCCTTCAACTTCTTTCCTTGGAATAATTCCTTTTATTCCATTTCCTAAATCTACGTGTAAATTAAAATTCTCATCACATTTATTTACATATCCTTGTAATATTTCATTATTATCAATATAATCTTGTACATTATCTAAGTTTAATCCTGAATTTAGATTAATTTCGCTCCAACCTTCTGGCATAAATTTCATTTTACTCATTTGTATTTCTCCTCTATCTTATGTTTAACCTATTATATAAATTAATTTTCATTTTTTCAATACTTTTTCAATTTCTTTTTTATTTAAATATCTCCATTTTCCAAGTTCAATATCTTTTACTCCAATTCCTGCAATTTTACTTCTATGAAGAGCTAAAACTTTATGATTAATTGCTTCACACATCTTTCTAACTTGCCTATTTTTTCCTTCATGTATTGTTATTTCTAATCTTGACTGATTTTTTTCTTCGTCTGTTTTTAATATTTTGACTTTTGCTGGTTTTGTTAAATAATTATCTATCTTAACACCATTTTTTAATTGTTCCACTTCTTCCTGTTTTACTATCCCTATAATAGTTACAGTATATGTTTTTTCAATTTCATGCTTTGGATGAGTAACTTTGTACACAAATTCTCCATCATTTGTTAATATTAAGGCTCCCGATGTATACATATCTAATCTTCCTACAGGTACAACCCTTTTATTTGTTTTTACCAAATCTAAGACAGAGTCTCTATTAAATTGATCTTTTGCTGTTGTAACATATCCAATTGGCTTATTAAGTAATATATAAACAAAATCATCTTGCCTTTCTAGCTTTTTTCCATTATATTCAACAATATCATTACTTTTAACTTTTGTCCCAAGTTCTCTTACAACAATACCATTAACTTTAATTTTGCCTTCAAGTATTAGTTCTTCTGCCTTTCTCCTTGAAGCCACTCCACAATCTGCAATAAATTTTTGCAATCTAATTAAATCTTCCATTTTCTCTTTTGCCTTAATTACAATTTTATTGGCAACTTTCTCTCCTTTTATTTTAAATATTATCTTTATTATTTCCACCTAAAAACAAATTAAAATATTCTGGCAATTCTGCTTCTAAATGCATTTGCTTTCCTGTTATAGGATGTTTAAAATCTAAT
Organism: Clostridia bacterium; assembly: GCA_017404025.1. Taxonomy (GTDB): domain Bacteria; phylum Bacillota; class Clostridia; order TANB77; family CAG-508; genus CAG-269. The sequence continues at coordinate 28,556 of JAFRDD010000011.1, read as the reverse complement.
ATTTTAGCATGTAAACATTGCCCTACAATACCCCATTCATTTTTTCCATTTGAATATACTGCATCCCCTACTATTGGATATCCAATTTCCGATAAGTGCACTCTTATTTGGTGAGTTCTACCTGTTTCTATATTAACTTCTAAAAGTGTATATTTATCAAATCTTTTTAATACTTTAAAATGTGTAACTGCATTTTTTCCATTTTTAGTTACTGCCATCTTTTTTCTGTCTTTCGTACTTCTTCCAATTGGCATATTTATAGTTGCTTCATTTTCTTTTACTACACCTCTAACAAACGCAATATATGTTTTCTTTATTTCATGATTTTTTAGTTGTTCACTCAAATTTATATGTGCTTTATCGTTTTTTGCAACTATTAGGAGACCTGATGTATCTTTATCTAGCCTATGTACAATTCCAGGTCTTATTTCTCCACCAATTCCCGAAAGAGAATCTTTACATATTGCCATAATAGCATTTACTAAAGTCCCATCAGGATTTCCATTTGCAGGATGAACTACCATTCCTTTAGGTTTATTTACAACAATTATATCTTTGTCTTCATATACAATATCTATTGGAATATCTTGAGCTACTAATTTCGTTTCTTTGGGCTTTTCTTCTTCAATAGTTATAGTATCTCCCTGTCCGAACTCTATATGATGGTTTTGTTCTTTTTCCATTAACTAATACTTTTTCTTCTTCTAATAATCTTTGAATAGTAACTCTTGAGAGATTCGTTTTATTCGCTAAAAAAGCATCTATTCTTTTTTTATTATCTTCTCCAATTATAATTTCCAAATTATTACTCCTATTTTAATATTTAATCTCTTTGTTTATTGTTCATTATTATAACACTAAGTGCTTAAATTAGCAAGAATATATATTACAATAATGTTACAAATATCCGCTAAATAATCTGTATCAAAATTTGTAAATAACATTTATACCATATATTACCTAAACAATATAGGTTGAATTATGTCAATGATTATGTTTGTTTTTTGTACATTATGTGCTTTAATATTATTAATTAGCAAAAAAATTATTAGAAATAAATATTAGAGTATAGGAAATAATTGAAATAACAGGATTTACCCAAAAAGAAATAGAAGATTTACGATAAATGAAATAAAGTGTGTAAGTTAAAAGTCCAAAACTTACACACTTTACTTGATAAAGTCATATAGTCTATCAAATGCTATACTATTTTATTTATTTTCTTCCTCCTGAATAGAATTTAATTTTTTAACTTCTTTAGTCTCTAAAATTTCTTTGTTTTCCTCAACATTTTTTGCACTCAATCTTTCATATATAATAAAATTATTATCTACATATATTTCCTTATAATTAGAATCATGTGTTTTTATTATAATTAAATTTAATTTTGAATTTCTATAGCAAATAACATGAGTAATTCCATACTTTTCAAATACATCTTCATAGAATTCACCTATACCAGAAATATTTAAAAAGTCTGAAAATATGTCATCTTTTAAACCACTAAATTCTGGTGCATATAAATCTGCTCTTGAATCTATAAACACTGGTATACCTCTAAAAAGCATATAACTTCCATAATTATACTCATTATAAAACTTAGCTGTTTTTAAATCGATATTATTTAATATATAATCGCAAGCTTGTACGGGATAAGTACTTTCGTCTACTATACTTTGATTTGGTTTATTTTTTGCATATTTATAACTTAGTCCACCCACTAATGCAATTAGCAATAATATTCCAATTATTGATACTATTCTTTTTTTAAACCATCCAGATATTTTTTCATAATAATCATATTCATATATAGTATTAATAGCCAGTTTTGTCAAAATAGGTGCACAAATTAATGCAAATAAAGATAATTGTCTTCTTGAAGATAACATTAAATAACATAACCCACCTAACATAAACAAATCTGATAATTTGATTTTTGTTTTTGTAAATGTAAGAATTCCTAAAAATATTATTATCGTGCTTAACACTGGAACTTGACTGGTTAAAGTCATCGGTAAGTGTTCACTAATATTTTTTGTTGTATTTCCTTGCATTGTTTTTATTAAATATGTATATGGTGTATCTCCTAAAGGTGTTAGTAGCCCTGTAAAAGCGCATATTATCATAATGATTATTAAGTATTTGACATTATCATTTCTATTTATATATATTTTATATGGATTTTTCTTATCTTCTTCTCTAACCTTTTTTATTTTTTCCACTTTTTCATCTAGCTTATTTAATTTTTCTGTTAAACTTTTAACTATATCCTCTTTTCCTGGTTTCCTAGATAATTTTTTAATATCATTTTTTAATCTAAATCTTACCAATTTTTTATATATTATCGTATCTGCTAAAACTGCAATTATATATTCTGCAATATAAGGTAAAAATAGTACAAAATAAAATGGCCACACAGCACAATGTAAATTTGCAATTAATATTGGTAGTATTATCAATCCTAAGGCATAACCTATTCTTTTCTTTTGCAAAAATTTTTCTATTAATAATATTTCTATTATAAATATTATAAAGGTTACAAGCTGAGCCCTAGCTGCAATAAAACCTTCTAGTAAATACATTGATCCTATTGTAACTAAAAATGCAACAATTTTATTCTTAGATAATTTACAATTAGTAAAATATATAATTATTCCTAGTATACATGCTAAAATAGTTGTTACTGCATAAATCGCTGTAAAACCTCCTATAGAATAGATTTTATATGTTAATATATCATATAACCAATGTGGATATGTATAATCTAAATTTTCATGCCATGAAAACGGATCTTTCATATCTAAACCATAATTTGTAATATGTTCACCTATTTTTATTGTGTAGTATGTATCATTTTGTAATGTAACTGGAGAAATAGCTATACAAAAAATTACTATTAAAATTATTGCTAATACATTAAAATTTAAAATTCTTTTCAAATCAAATTTCTTTTTTGTCTCTGTTTCCATCTTTTTTCCTTTCTGCAATTTTTTTTATTATATCAAAAGTTTAATCTATTTTCAATATTTTAGGGACGGGTTAAAAAAACATTTTCACAACAAAGAAACTTTAAAATTATATTTTTAGGGACGGGTTAAAAAAACTTTTTCACAACAAAAAAACTTTAAAATTATGAATAATTTTAAAGTTTTTTATTTATTTATTTTTTGCTTATTTTATACAGCTTTTTGATTCTCTACTTTTTCGCTGTTCTCATTTTCATCTTCATCTTCGCCTTTATTAATTACTTGTAAACTTCCTACTGAAACTTCATATGCAATTCTTGTTTCTGATGTTCCATCTTCAAATTTCTTTTCATAAGTTCTTGATTGAACTCTTCCTACTATTTTTACTTCTGCTCCAACTTCTAAGTTTTGGCAAAATCTTGCATTTCTTCCCCAAGCAATACATGGTATGTAATCTGATTTATTATATGCTCTATTTACTGCAAGTAAAATATCTGCTATTTCTCTTCCAAATGGTGTTTGACGATAAATAGGTTTCTTACAAATATATCCATTTAGTACGACTTCATTTGTTACTATATCCTTTTTAACCATTTCATTTTCTTCATTTTCATCGTTTTCTTCTACTTCTTTAATGTCTTTAGCAAACACTGTTAATATTAACTTATTTTTTTGATTTTCAAAGCTGTTATATGATCTAAATTGACCATTTATTAATAATTTTTTTCCTTGTTGTAATGTTTCTTCTGTTAATAATCTTTCTGATATTGTTATTGGTATAATGTCTTCATTTCCACTTAAACGTGGTATTGCTAAATCAAACAAGTAAAATTTTTCTCCATAAATTTCATGACTAAGTCTCTTGTCTCCTGTAACTTTTCCAACTAATGTTATATAGTTGTTTTCTAAATAATTTGTATCCAATTATTTTTCCTCCCTATCTTTTTTAATTTATCAATTGTATTTTTTTCTATGTAGCTCTCATGATTCTTTTTTTATTATACAACACTTTTTTGGTTTTGTCTACATAAAAAGTTAATTTTTTTATAAAAAGTTATATTTTGTAAGTGTTTTGTTCATTATTTTTCCAATATAGTTTTTATTGAGTAACTAATTAACTTTTCATACACATCATTATTTCCATTTGTTTTTAATAGCATTTCTTCTGGCTCTACTATATTATTTTCTAAAGTAATTATCTCTCTTTGTAAATCAATTAAAATGTTTTCTTCTGTTATACTAGATGTCGTGACAGTTGACTTTGGATTAAATCCAAAAGTTATTATTTTCTTTTTAACAAAATTGGTCACATCTATTTTTATGTCTAAATCAGAATTTAGAATTATATACTCTGAATTTTTTATAATATTTTCCAATGTTTTTAACATATTTTTAAATTCACTTAAATTATCATTTATTATAAGTATTTGAAATTTAACATTTTTAATATTAACAATATTTTTTTCTGTAATATTAATTATACTCATATGTTGCTTTTTAAAATTCTTTGAAAAATTATTTTTTCCTATTATTCCAACTAAATTCATTTTTTTCCCCTTATTATTAGATATTTCTATTATTTCCTTTAATACTAATAAATATACTTTTATTTATTTTGTATTTGAGTCCCATCACTATTAATTGTATAATTATCTTTATAAATTAAATCTGAAACTTTAACAATACTATATCCTTTTTGTTTTATCTTATTTATAAGCATTTCTAATGCATCTGCAGTGTGTTTTGTACCATTATGACTTAAAATAATATCTCCCGATTTTAATTTATCTTTTAACCTATTCCACATTTCATCGCCAGTTATTCCTGAATAGTCAAGAGTATCTAAATTCCATTGTATCGTATAAAATTTATTATCATTTGCTGCTTGTATTACAGTATCATTATATTCTCCGTACGGCGTTCTATATAAATTCGTTTTATTGTTTATTATCTTTTCTATTTTTTTATTACTATTAATTATTTGATCTACATTTTTTTCATAAGACAAATTATTTACATGAGGATGTGTATCACTATGACTTCCGTATTTCGTGGCCAGCTTCATATATTTTTTTTACTGATTCTGGATATTTTTCTATCCAATCTCCTACCATAAAAAATGTTATTTTTATATTGTTTTTTTCAAGTGTTTTTAAAATAGAGTCTATATCATCAGCATTCCATGCGCAGTTCATTGTAAAGGCCACTTTTTTTTCATTTGTCTCCACATTATATATTGGTAATAACTTTGTCTGTGTAACAGATGTACGTACTATTTTATTATTATTTATAAAATTTGCTGTTCCAAATAATATAGCTACAGTTAATATAGAAACAATATATGCTGATATTTTATCTTTATTAAATACAAAAAACATAAAAACCTCCAAACCCATCATTTGATTTTATGAATTTGGAAGTTATTTTATTACTATTTTATTAATGAAAAAATATCATATTATTTTTCTGGTTTTTCTTCAATAATACAATCACATTTCATTTTATCACCTTTCAAGCATTTTCCTTCATGATGACACTTAGTGCAAATCTTCATTTTTTTTGTATCATTTACCCAAATTTGAATAGCATATTTTTTATCTGGACAAAGAGGCCCAAATACAAATTCCCCTTCTTTATCAGTAAAGTTGTAAATAACCTTAAGTACAACAAAATAGAAAATTAAGAGAGAGTAACTATTCATTGAAAATTTATAGTAAATAATAAGTAAATAACCACCGAAATAATAGTTAAGTTATATATTTTAATAAGAAAAGTAATATAGAAAGGTAGGTTTTAAATATGGTAACATATACAATTAAAGAATTAGAGCCAATTTTGAAGAGAAAAGCAAAAACTATCAAAGAATATATAAATTATGGTGGTTTAAATGCTACTAAATTAAACGGTAGATATTTAATAAGTGAAGAAGATTTAAAAGAATTTCTAGAAAGTAAAAAAATATCAAAAGAATCAAAGGTACATACTTAAAATTGTACCTTTTTTATTTTTATTCAAAAATATTTAATTCAACATATTTCTTAATCATTAGAATGACATCAGATGAATTTTTATATTCAGTTAAATAAATTATATATCTAAATACCTATATTGTATCAGTTTAAATTGTGGAGTAAATTTAGAATTACCTATTTACGAAGTGAAAACAATGTAATAATATAAATATGGCATAAGCCAAATTGTTTATTTGTCAGGCATTTAGAGAATTTACGGATTTAGTCTTTAAATTCTCTAGCCCCCAATTTAAAATTGAAAGTAGGTGTAAAAATGCAAATTAAGATTTATAAAAAAATTTTAAATAGTTCGTAAAACTCTCTATTGTTAAGCTGTAGAGAGTTCTTTTTATGAAGGGAGATAAAAATGGAGAAGAATAAAAAAGAAGATTTAAAAGATATGGAAATCCAGGAGTTAATAAAAATTTTAATAGAAAAAATTGGAGATAATATTCCAAAAGATGATAATTCAGAAAAAACAAAGGAAATTAAGATAAATAAGGCGAAGAAGAGATATAAAGATTATTTGCAAGTTTTAAATGATGAATACAAGACAAGAATAAAAATAGAAAATGAAAAAACACCAGTATTATTAGATTTATTTACTCAATATGTAGAAAGTATTTATAAACAGAGTGAAATATATAAAATTGCTTTAACAACATATTGTAAAATAGAAGATATATTGTTAAGAGACTTTTCAGACAAGCAGAAAAACCTTTTTGAACAAATGATTTATTGTAAAGACAAAATGTTAGATGATGGAATAGAACAAGCTTTTATTTATGGTTATGCAATAGCTTGCCAGATGAAAAATGAAGCAATACAAAAATACCCATTAAAAGAGGAGATTTAGAAAAATGGAAAAAGATAGTATAATCTTAAAATTATATGAAGAGTATATGGATGAAATTCACGAAGCAGATGAAGAAAACGTAAAGATAACAACAGAATTTGTTGAACAAACTGAAAAATTTGAAGAACAGCTGTCAAAGGAACAAGTTAGGCAGTTAGAAGATATAATAGATAAGGCTTTAAATATGAACCAAAATACAATAAAACAAGCCTTTGTTGGTGGGTACAGAATAGGTACACAATTAACAACAGAGGCTTTATATGGAATAAGGAGAAATAATTTATTTAAGAGATTATTTCTCTTTTTTAAATAAATCATTAGGCTCACAATTTAAAATTTTACAGAATTTATCTATGTTTTCGTATTTAATAGATTTTGTTTTATTTTCTACAATATTATTAAAGTTAGTGTAACTCATATCAAGTTGATTAAATAACCAATATTTAGTTTTCCCCTTTTTCTTTAATAATTCGACAACATTTAATTTTATCATAGATAGCACCTCACAAATATTTCTTCTTATATTGTAGGAAAAATTGAACAAAATTATAACTCATCAAAATATAACTCACGAAAACAGTAGACAAAAAATAATAAAAATGGTATAATCTCAAAAAAAGATTTTGGGAGGTATATCGTGGAAAGAGAGGAAAATAGATTGTTTAAATTTGCAACAAAGGAGTTAAGCCAAGACGCTTTTATAAGTTGGTGTATAAATTGGTTTAATTATAAAGAAGATGTAAAAGGAAATAAAAATAAAGAAAAATTATGTAAGATGTCAGAAGAGATTTTAAATAAAATTTTAAGTAGTAAAAAAATATCTGTAAAAGATATAGGAAAAGTAGATATAGTAAGACAATTTGAAAATATTGATATTTTGGTTGTTGTTACTCTAAAGAATTTGGAACAATACTTAATTATTATTGAAGATAAAGTAAGTGCTAGTTTAAGTAATCATCAAAGAAAAGATTTATATGTAACAAAGTTAATTAAAGCACTTGAAAATAACAAAGAAAAACAATATTTATTATCATTATCAAATTTTAATAAAGATAATATAATACCGGTATTTTGGAAAACTAGCGAATGGAGCGAGAAGAAAGAAGATTTAAAAAAGGAACTAGAAAAAAATATTGGAAAAGAAGTAATTTGTATAAATGGAAATGATACTTTAGAAATGTTAAAGGAATTTACACAATGCTCTGACATAGTAGAAGATTTTTATACTTGTTTACAGGAATATTTGAGATTTAATAACCAACTTCCAGAAGATGATTATTGTGTAGAAAAAATAATTAAAAATGAAAAAATACTTGAAGGAACTACATTTACAAAAAATTATTATGCTTATAACTGCTTTTCTAATTTAATTGGAAAAAAATACAATGGAAAAAGTCATCCTCAAACTGGAGGAATTGTATTAAATAAATTAAGCAAAAGGATTTTAGATGAAAAGATTTTAAATAATAGTAATAAATTAGAGAGAAGAAATAATAAAGAGAATGTTATAGCAGTTGATACAATTAGATTTTTTACTTTTGGAACAAGTTATAAAAATTATTTATCAGTAGACAATAGAATTTGGACAGAAGAGGTTGAAAAGAAAATAGTTGATAAAGGAGAATTTTACACTAACTTAAGATACATATTCTTATTTGCTAGAAAATTAAATCCATTTAGAAAAGAACAATATGAATTTTTAGGTTTATATAAATTAGCAAAATACGATGAAAAGATGAACACTAGACAATGGAAAAAATGTGAACTTGCAGATAATCAAATTCCTTTAAATGAAGATGAAATAATAAAGGTTATTAAGAAATTGGAAAAATAGTGCGAGGAGAAAAAATTGAAAACAGAAATTAAAGAACTTGATAATATAGTGGATTTAGAAAAATCAAAAATAATATTTATTGGCGGACAAGTTTCTGCTGGAAAAACAACATTAGCGCTAGAGATAATAAAAAATGTAGGTATAAATCAAAATATACCAGTATTATTATTTAGTTTAGGATTATCTAAAGAAATAATCGTAAAACGAATTATTGAAAATAGCGCAATGGTAGATAATAAAATTGTAAATGATAAAATATTGAAATTATCTAATGTTCCAATAAATATATCAGATGAAACTAATATTACAATAGATTATATAAAGGAAAAATGCAGAGACTTAAAGGAAAGAAAAAATATAAAATTGGTAGTTATAGATTATATACAGCTAACCCAACAAAATAATGTTAATATAAGTAAAGAATTAAAAGCACTTGCAGAAGAATTAGATATTACAATTATTATTTTTTCACAATTACAAAAAGGCGATGAAAATAGTGTAGAAAAAAGACCAATTTTAAAAGATTTAAAAAATTCTGAACAATTTATTGAAAATGCTAACGTGATGATGTTTTTATATAAAAATAAAGAAAAATCAGAACTTATTGTTGTTAAAAATGATTATGGAAATACTGCAACAATAGAATTATAAAATAAGTTTTATAAGTAGAAAAGAGTGATTTATGAAAAGCGAAGATTATAAATTTAAAATTGGAGATGTAGTAAAGGTTAAAGCAAGAAATGACGAAGATTATTATATCAATAACTATATGGAATATTGGAGACCAGATAAATTATATGTAATAAGATGGCAACCTCAAAAGAATGGACCAAAGCACATACAAAATACCTATGCTTTAATTTCAAATTATAATGAAGATGAATATATAAAAGGTTTATTTACATCAACACATTGCGAGAGAGATATTGAAAAATTTGAAGGCAAAATTGATAAAAATTCTCCAATTGGATTCTTACAAAAGATAATAAAAAATGAAATTATAGTTCCGAGAGAGATTTGGACTAAATTGAAAATTGGCGAAATATTACTTGATGAAAAAGGAGAGTATAAAAATTTAAATGAATTCAAAGAAGGAGAAAATTGGAGACTTTATTCAAATATGTTAAATAAAGAATTTACAAAATTATCAGCAGATTTATTTATTAGTTTTGAAAAATTTTGTACACCAATAAAAGATTTTATAGCAAAGGCAAGAATACATAGTACAAACAATTATGAAGAAGATTTTTATATTTCAATTGAAGAAAAACCAAAAGTAATAATTGGAAAAAATATACTTGAAGAAAATGAATTAAATGTTATTTGTAAATTTATATCAGATAATTTAGATGTATTAATGGAATATTGGAATAGTAATGCAGAAATGGACATTATTGATTTATATGAAAAATTAAATATACATATACAGAAGAAATCAGATTAAATTCAGATGAATTAAAAGAAAAAAGAAATATAATTTATTGGCTAGAAAGAGAGAGAACAGATATGGAAAACACAAAAAAAGCAATTATATTAGATATGGACGAAACTTTAGAACATGGAATATCTTTAAGTAGTTATGATATAGGAAACGAATATATAATGGTATTAAGACCTTATTTAGATGAATTAATAATAAAATTGAAACAAGCTAAAGAACAAGAAATTGATATTATTTTGTGTACTACTGCTCGTGATATTTGGGTTAATAGATTTCTCGCACTAAAGCCGGAGTTTAAGGATTTATTTGACAAAAAATATACTCGTGATAATGAAGAAGAATGGAGAAATTATAGTAAAGAAACGAATCCATTAGAATATGATGCTAGAAATCAAAACATTAATTTAGAATATTCAAAACCAGTAACTACTTTTGGTTATGATTCCATATTATTTATAGATGATAGTAAAATAGAAAGTGTGAGATTACAAATTTTATTTGAATTAACACAAGGAAAATTAAAAAAAGATGTAACTTTTTTTACTGGTTTTGGTTTTAATGGTGGAAAAGTTGCTTGGAATAAAATAATAAGTTATAAAAAAGCTTCTAGTCAAAATCAAGAATTATCTGAAAAATTAAAAGAGTATATTGAACTTGAAAGAAATAATATAGGATGTTTGTTAATGTGTTCTGCAATAGATAGATTTATAAATAAAGAATTTAAAGCTGGACTAACTTTAGTAGATGAGGTATATATAGAAGAATATAATGTATTTGACAGAAAAATATCATTATTACAAGAACAGCTTGAAAAAGTTAGTTTAGAAATGAACAACCAATTATTTAATTGTGAAGAAGATGACTTGAAGCAGATTTTAAATGCAGATAAAAAATATGTATATGAAGGAATAGAAATATAAAAAATTATAAGTAGAAAGTGAAGAATTATGAAAATTAAAAATTATAACTTTTTCGTTAATGAAAATAAAGTTACATTTGAAGAATGGATTGTAGAATTTAGAAAATTATATAGAACGGATCGTGCTTATGAATTAAGCAAGAAAGAATTATTAGACAAAATAGAAAATGGAGTAGAAAACTGGAATTGGAAATCAAAATTAGAAAATTTACATTTGAAAATTGAAAGAATATAAGAATAGTTTTAAGGAGAATTGTAGAATGAGCGAAAATATTTATTGGGGAATGAATGAAGAACTTAGGAAATATGCAAATGATAAAAATAGAGAAATAGCGGCAAAAGAAGCAGAAAAACAAACAAGAATAATAGAACAAGCGGAAAGACAGAAAATACAAGCAATGTATGACATAGCAAAAAAACAAGATTTAGCTAGAGAACAAGAAAAAATAGAATATAATTATAGAAGAAATCAACAAATATTTGACAATATAGGTTTTAGCTATGAGGTTGTAGGCACTATTTATATGTCATTAGCATATATGGAGAAAAAGTTTTCTATACTAGATGAGTTAAAAGATGAAAATAAGGATTTATTAGATATTAAATTAGAAAGCAATGAAAATAAAGACTTTATTGAATCTGACGGCGGCTATGATAAATATGAAAAATTTAAAAATAAATTTGAAGAAGAATATAAAAATAATGACATCATATCAAAATACAATAGTAGCCAAGTAGAATTATTTGGAATAATGAACAAAGTAGAAAAAAATAAAAAAAGAATGAAACTAGCTCAATTATTAGTAATAATTACATTATTCTTTTTAAATAGTGGATTCATTGGAATTGGTTTATTTTGTTCTTATTTAATAATAATGTTATTATTAGAAGTTAATTGGATTAGATTAAATTCTAAAGAAAATAAACAAAGCGAGATAAATCGTTCATATAGTGATGAATACGGAGAACTTTATGATACATATTTAAACAATAAAATAAGTTCATTAAAAAGCAGATATGAAAATTTATTAGAAGATTTTCAAGAATTTAGAAAAAATAATTATAATAAAGATGTTGAGACTGCGTTAGATTTAATAGGAATAATAGATAAAAATATTTTAGATGAAAGTATAGGAACAAAAGAAGCATATAAAAGATACTTTAATGAATTTAGTGAAAAAATAAAAAATCTTGAATATGAAGCTGAAGAAATTCCACTATTTTAATAATATAAGTTGAAATTTGAAAAATAAAAATGTAATACAATAAAGTATTACATTTTTTTTGTGCTTGACCATAGCTTGATTTTTTTATATTTTAATTGTATAATAACGGCAAAAGGAGAATGAATTATGGAAGAGTTGAAAGAAAAAAATTTTTGTTCAAGTTTAAATGAACATTGTCCAGTATCTAGTTTGAAATATTGCAAAGAATGCTTGGGAGACACAGAAATAGAAATATTAAGTAGAATATATGAAAATGAAAATATAACTGCTGATGATATTTATAATATGGGAGGAATTAGTCGTGCAGGAGTAGCACATCGAATTGAAGAATTAAAGAATAAAGGGATTTTAACAGAAAGAAATGATAATGGAAAAATAAAATTTGCTATTTCTAAACCATGTTATGAGTTATGCAATAATCTTTCAGATAAAGACTGGAATGCAATAAGAATGATTTAAATAAACCAACACATAGTATGTTTAAAAAATTATAATTTAATAAACATTGGAAAAGTTAAGAATTTTATATTTAAAAAGTATATATTTTACATTTTAAACATATTTAAAAACTTAAACCACTTTTTTGAACAAATTTAAGAAATATTGTTTACAAACAAGAGTTTGCAATATATAATTAAAAAAAGAAAAAAGGTGGTTTTTATTTATGGAAAATTTCGTAGCAAATTCAAAAAATGTGTATGGTTATGCACGAGTAAGTACAAAGGAACAAAATGAGGCAAGACAATTAGAGGCATTTAAGGAGTTTGGAGTTCCAGAAGATAACATATTTATTGATAAAAGAAGCGGAAAGGATTTCGAGAGAGAAGAATATCAATTATTAAAGAAAATTCTAAAAAGAACTGAAAATAATGTACTTGTAATTAAATCTATTGACAGATTAGGAAGAAATTATAAAGAAATTCAAAACGAGTGGAGAGAAATAACACAAGATTTAAAAACAGATATTGTGGTCTTAGATATGCCAATATTAGACACAAGACAATATAAGGACCTCTTAGGGAATTTCATATCAGATTTAGTTCTACAAGTATTAAGTTTTGTGGCAGAGGAAGAGAGAACAAAAATAAGGAGCAGACAAAAAGAAGGAATAGATATAGCTTTAAAAAATGGTGTTAAATTTGGTAGACCTAAAATTGAAATTCCAAAAGACTTTGAGGAACAATACAAAATATGGAAAGAAGGTCGGACAAACTGCAAAGGTAACAATGGAAAAGCTTGGATTAAAAAGAGGGAGTTTCTACGGAATTGTAAAAAAATATGAAGGTAGAATTTAATTCTACCTTCTTTATTTTAATCTATATTTGTTAAGATGTATCTCATTTTGTATTTTTGATTTTAGAGGTTTTAGTTCTGTTTTTATCTTATAATCATGTCCATCAATATTGTCTATTTTACCGCTAACTTTTAATTCTTTATATTCTTGAATTTTTATATTAATGTCATTATCATCAAAAATATAATTTTCATATTCTAATAATTCTAAAATATATCGTTTTTTGTTATTTTTTGTTACACCTTGTTTTTCACTATTAGATATTGTGGTTTTACATTTATTGCAGTAAACATCATCAGTTTTAGCTATAAATTCAAGATGGCATTTTCGACAGATTTTCTTTTTGCCCAATTTGAATTCAGTCAAAATTTTATTTGAGCAAATCGCCCATGCTAAATCTAATAAGTTATCAGATTTAAGAATAGAAACATTTTTATCTTCATCATAACTATAAAATGTATGCTTCTTTGGAGCAAGAAATTTATTTGAAAAAAGATTAATTATTTCTATTAAATTGATTTTGTAATCGAACAATTGATAGTCTAATTTGAGTTTAAAGTTATCATAATTAATTTTTGTTAAATCAACATTTAAATCTATTTTTATTTCTTTTGTGTTAGTATTAAATAATTTTTCATATTCAAATAATTCATAAATAATATTAGTAACAGTGTCAAGATTTTCATTAAAAAGATTAGCTGTTTCTAAAAAAGTAATATGTTCGTATATAGTATTAACAATATATATAATAAGTAAAGAAGGGATAATTTTTCCTTCTATTAAATCATATGAGACACCACTATATGATGTTTTTTCATTATTTATATTATTAAAAGGAAAACCGAATTCCTTGAAAAAATCAATAATAATATTTAATTTTTCAAATTCAATGTTATCATATAAATTTTTTAAAGGAGGAAGAAGAGAATCATTAAGTCGATTCACATACATCTTAATTACATTTGTATCTCTGATAATATTGAATAATTTTTTTGCGTATATTATTATTTGTTCAACTAATTCGGAACGATTATAAAGAAAATTACCAGTTTCAATTGGAACTTGACCTACTACCATATTTAGAGGAAAAATTATATTTGAAATATTTTTATTTTTAATTATTTTTGGCGATAATATTTCAGCAGTTATTTTTCTATAAGAAAGTTTAATATTAGATTGTTCTGAACTAGAAAAACGATAAGTATAGTCAGAATATATTACACCATTACAATGTATTACAGAATTTATATCAAAACTTTCATATGGATTTAATTCTTTGATTATTGTTTTATTCATAATTTTTCACTCTCCAAAAACTTCCAAAAACTTAAAGTTATGTAAAAGTATTATAGCAGATTTATAATGATAATACAACATAACAAAGTAAAACTAAAATTGAATGGAGGTGTAAGTAGATATGCAGACAGAAGAAATATTAGAAAGACTTGAATGTGTGAGCGGAGACTACCCACAATATATGGCTAGATGTCCTGCTCATAATGATAACAGACCAAGTCTTTCATTAAGGGATTTAAAAGACAAAACACTTATAAATTGTTTCGCTGGATGTGAAGCAAAAGACATAATGAATGCTATAGGTCTTGAACTTAAAGATTTATATAAAAATTAAAATTTTAGAAGGAGGGGTAAAAATGGCCGATAAAAAGAAACAAAATCTAGAACAAAGCATCGAAGAGTTTGCAAAAGAAATGAAAGAAAAGAATAAAAAGGAGGAAAAAGAAACAATGGAAGAAAAAAATAAAAAAGTAGAATTAAATGTTGCTACATTTAGTAAGGTTCAAAGAGACACAGAAATAAAACCAAAAGTTGTGGCGAGATACCCATATATAAATGAAGATGGAGAGTTTATATATGAGGTTCAAAAAATGCAAAATGCAGAAGAACCATATTATGTCGCAAGACCATTAGAAAACGGAGAGTATAAACCAGGATTGGGAAAATTAAAAACAATCCCTTATAACTTGCCTAATGTAATTAGAGCAAAGGAAAATGGAGATGTAATAATAGTAACAGAAGGAGAAAGCAAATGTAATGTTTTCTATGAATTAGGCTACACAGCTACAACAGGTCCATTTAAGGGAAGTGATAAATGGATTATTAGATTTAATAAGTATTTAAAACACGCAAATGTTTTAGTAATAGCTGATAATGATGAAGAAGGAAGAGCATTTGCAGAGAATACTTTTGAAACTATATCTGACGCAGCAGATAATGTGGGTGTTATTGAATTATCTGATATCTGTCCACAATTAAAAGAAGGTGGAGATATAGAAGATTTAAGAAATATCGTTAATAATGATGAGTATTTAAAGGAAACTTTAGATAGCATTATTAATGATTTACTATCAAACAAGGAGGTATAAAGATGTCAAATAGTATTGACTATATTTATACCGATAAAGATGATAATCCACTATATAAGCAAGTCAGAATTCAAAAAGAAGATGGAAAATCATTTTACTCATATAGATACCAAAACGGAAAATGGATAATAGGACTTGATGGAATGGAAAGAGTGCTATATAACCTTTCCGCAGTTATAAGTGCAGTAGAAAAAGCTCAAAAAATATATTGGGTTGAGGGAGAAAAAGACGTTGAAACTCTAAAAGAAAAAGGTCTTGTGGCAACTACTATCGCTGGACGGCGTTAATGGTACATTGCCACAAGACGCACCAGACATTTTGGAAAATGCTGATATTATAATTATACCAGATAATGATGCAGTAGGAAAGACATACAGCGAAGAAGTTGCAAATTATCTTTCTAAATCTAATATTATCAAAATTTTAGATTTGACCAAAGAGTGGCCAAGTTTAAAAGAAAAAGGGGACATAACCGATGTCTTTGAAATGGTTAATAATGATGAAGATGTCTTAATTAAGCTCGAGAAACTTGAAAAAGAAACAAATATATATAATAAAGATATTAAACTAAAAAAAGCTAAAATAAAGAAATGGGAAAAAGAAGAGCATGAAGAATTACAAGTTTATAAGGAAAAAATATCAATAGGTAATGAAGAAATAAATATCAATTTAAAAGTTCCTTACAATTATAGTATAAAAGACGGAAAGATTTTGCAGAGAATCCGTTCGGGTAAAAAATATAAGTGGGTTGGATTTAGTAATAGTTTAGTTTTAATTAAATCGATATTAGAAAATATAGATACAGGTGAACAAAAATTGGAACTAATTTATTATAAACCAAACAAAAAAGAATGGAAGATATTAAAAGTAGATAAAAATATTATAAACAACAAACATAGTATTTTAACATTAGGAAATAAGGGTATTCCAGTTACAAGTAATAATAGTCCAAGTTGGATTGGATTTTTAACAGAACTGGAACAAGAAAACTACGATAATATTCCTACAATAAGAACAGTAGATAGGCTCGGTTGGATAGATAACAATATTTTTATACCATATGTTAATGAAGATGTAAAGCTAGAAGCGGAAGAAAACGCAACATCATGGTTAGAGGGTTTTAAAAGCAAAGGAACATTAGAAAAATGGATTAAAGTAATGAAACCATTGAGAGAGAATGATATATTTAGGTGCGTTTTGGCTAGTGGTTTTGTACCACCATTATTAAAATACATTGGAGCAAGAACATTTATAGTTAATATTTGGGGCTCAAGTAAAAGTGGCAAGTCAGCAAGTTTGTATGCTTCATTAAGTGCTTGGCGGTAATCCAGAAGAGCTAAAGGTTACATTCAATAGTACACTTGTGGGATTTGAACGACTTATGTCTCTATTATCTGATATTGTATTGGGTGTAAATGAAAAACAAGTATCACATAATAAGCAATTATTTGAAACTTTTATCTATATGTTGAATGAAGGCAAATCAAAACTGAGAGGAAGAAAAGAAGGTCGGACTCGAAAGAAATCTTAAATGGCGCACAATAGGTATAACAACACGGAGAAGAACCATTAGTCGATTTAAATCATCATGCTGGAGCAAAGAATAGGGTTTTAGACATCTATGGTCGACCATTTGGGAGAGAAGAAGAGGCAAAAAGTATATATAGAGTTACAAAAAATGAATATGGAACTGCGGGTCCTGCGTACATTGAAAATTTAATAAAAGAATATTCTTCAAATAATTATGATGACTTAATGAAAGAATATGACAAAATTGAAGAAACATTAAATAAAAAATGTAATAAAGATGTTGTGAGTTCTTATATTCAAGCAATGGCAAGTATAGTTTTAGCAGATAGTATAATTGGAAGATATTTCTTTGATACAGATTTACAAAGTTCAATAGAAATGGGGTTAAAAATACTCGAGACATTACCAAGAGAAGATGAAACATCAGATGTAAA
The DNA here is from genome assembly GCA_017404025.1 of Clostridia bacterium. Taxonomy (GTDB): domain Bacteria; phylum Bacillota; class Clostridia; order TANB77; family CAG-508; genus CAG-269. Next base: position 10,661 of record JAFRDD010000011.1, on the reverse strand, counting down.
GAGAGCATATGAAATTATATGTAGTTGGCTTATTGAAAATGATTTAAAATTCGATAGACATGAAATAAAAGGCAAATATAACTCTAGTGAAGATAAAAGAGAAGATTATGAAATATTAACTGAACGTAAAGAAGGAGATACATCTGAAAAGTATGGTTTATATGAAGATGGTTATTATTATATTTTACCAAATAAATTTCAAGAGCTTTTACAAAAAAATGAATTATCTGCTGTGGCGGTTAAGAAACAACTAGCAGAATTGAATTATATAAAAATTCAAAGAGATAAAAATCGAATATATTATGAGGTTTTAAAATTTTATAACGGTGGCAGAAGAAGAATGGTTGCTTTCAAGTTAGAAAATAATTTAACTTTACCACAAGATGAAATAGAAAAATTAGACCAAAAAGATATTTTATACCCCAATATAGGAGATGAAACATTTGAAGATATATAAAAGTTGTTGCTTTATTCTAAAATATTGTGTTCTGTGTGATATTGTGAAATTTTAATTATGAAGGGAGAAAATAAGAATGCATAACAGAGATGCTGACATCGATGAGTTCTTGAAATATATAAAACAATTTAAATATAGCGAGAAAGAACAAAAGGAGCTGAAATCAATATTAAAAAAAGTAGTCGAAATAAATAATTTAAGAAATGAAACCAAACAAAAGAAAGTAGACTATAAATACTTTAAATTGTTTATGCTTCCATCTGATTACACAAAAATAAATTCAGATTTAAAACAACAAAAAGAATTTAAAGTTGACAGAGAAGCAGAAAAATATAGAAAAGAATTAAAAAACAAACAATTAAAGGAAGAAGAAATTGAAGAAAAAGTTCAAGAACTAATAAAAGATTTGCGTAAACAATATGGATTAAGTACAAAAGGAAAAAATGATAAAAAAGTATCAGAAGAAAATGCTTTAAACTTTGAAGATGTAGAAAATGATAATTTTGAGGAGGAATAACTATGAATAATAGTAAAATCGAAGAATATATAAATGATATTAAAGGCGAAGAAGTAGCTTTTGAGAATAACAAAAAAGATAGAAAGTTAATAAAAACAAGAAAAGAAAATGTAAGAAAAAGGAAAGACGGATATTATAACGTTAAAGTTCCTTTCAAAAATGGGAATAGATTTGCAATTGTTCCAAAAGACACATTATTAAGGCTTGTACAAGAAGGGACAAGTTTTAGACCATTGAAAGATAGATATAATACGTTATCTGCTTTAACAAATACATTCGATAAACCTTTATATTATTATGCTATTGTAGCATATGATAAGGTTCCTAAAGAAGAATATGAAAAGTGGGATAATTCAAGTTATCTATTACCTTATGAGTTGGTTCATCTGAATGGAAATTTGGATGATATAAGAGAAGAAAATATAAGGTTAACTTTTAAGGATGAAAATCTTTGGGAAAAAATCAGAGATGAATATAAGTCTCAAAATAAAATTGGTGCAGATTTAGAATATGCAAGAAGAAGAGAAGAAACAATAAAAAAACAATTCAAAGATTACCCAGATTTAAAAATAATGGTTAGAGTTATAGATCCAGTTAAAAAGCATAAGAAATCAGATAAACAAAAATATAATCCAAATGAAGTTAGGTAATCAGAATTAATTTAGAAGATATTTAAGTTGTTAGATATAAAATTATATTATTTAATATCTTAAATATCTAGAAAATAAATCTGATGACATAGAGAATAATGGATTTATCATAAATAACAACTTAGAGAATACTATTGGTAACAGGTGATGAAAGTGAAGGAGGAAGATAGAAATGTTATAGTTGAGTATGGAAATCAAGACTTAAAAGGAATATTTGAAGAGATTATAATGCAAAAATTTGTAGATATGCTCAACGAAGAATAAAGTGCAAGAAATGTGAAGTAACCTATATACATTCATTTGGAAGTTGATTATAATAGCAATATAATGAATAGGTTGCTTCTCTCTTTAAATAATAGAAAGGAAGGTGTGAAATGGGAAGAGAGAAAATCTATAGAGTGGGCATTTATATCAGATTATCTCGTGAAGATGGAGATGATAAAGAGTCAGAATCAGTGGAAAATCAAAGAGATATTATACATAAATTTATAGATGAAAATGATGATTTAGAATTAATTGAAGAGTATGTTGATGATGGCTATACCGGAACAAATTTTGACCGCCCTAATTTCAAAAGAATGATGCAAGATGTTAAGAAAGATAGAATAAATGCAATTATTACAAAAGACCTCTCAAGATTTGGAAGAGACCATATTGACACTGGTTATTATTTAGAGAAATATTTGCCTTCTAATAATATACGATATATTGCAATTGGAGATGGCGTAGATACTGAAACATCAGCGGGCTTAAACTTTTTGATTTTTAAATTAAGTTTTAATGATTATTACAGTCAAGATATAAGTAATAAAATTCGTGTAGTAAAGACTAGAAAACAAGAAAAAGGAGAATATCAGGCACCTTATGCACCATTTGGCTATAAAAAAGACCCTAGTAATAAAAATCATTTACTAATTAATGAAGAAACAGCGCCAATCGTTAAAAGAATATTTGAATTATATTTAAAAGGAACTGGTACAAATAAAATCTCAAAAATATTAAATGATGAAAATATACTTGCTCCAGGAGCATACTTGAATTCAAAAAGATATGAAAAGTGTTCAAAAAAATGGAATAAAAGTGCAATATATAGATTACTGAAAGAACCAGTATATATAGGAACTATTGTTGGACACAAAAGTTATAAAGTAAATCACAAAGTTAAGACTAGAATAAAAGTTCCAAAAAATGAGAGATATTATGTAGAAAAAAGACACGAACCAATTATAGACATAGAAACATTTGAAGCGGTACAAAATAAATTAGCAGAAGGTGGAAAATGGAGAAATAGAAAGAATTATAATCCTATAAAGCAGTATATGTATTGCGGACATTGTGGAGCAAAAGCAACAATGAAAACTCATAAAAGACAAGTAAAATCTGGAGAAATACATGAACATCAATATTTTATTTGTAGCAAAAAAAGTGATGATTATAATAATTGTGATAATGGAAGAATTGCATCCAGTGTTGTTATACCTTTATTAAAAGAATCAATAAAAAATGAATGTTCAAAAATTGTATTTTCAAAAGGGGATTTGACTAGTATATATGAACAAGCAAAAGAAAATTCTAATAATAAAAAGACAGCTTTAAAAAAGGAAATAGAAAAATTAGAAAAAGATGTAAAAAGAATAGAAAAGAAAATTGAACAAATCTACATAGATAAATTGGAAAGTATTATAAGAGCAGAAGATTTTTCAAAATTTTATAATTTGTACCAAGAGCAAAAAGAAAAAAATATTTTAAAAATAAATGATTTAAAAAAACAACTTGAAGAGGCGAATAGAGAAAAAATAATCAATTATAAAGAAATTAAAAAAATAGCAGAACAATGCTTAAATATGGATGAACTTGAACCAGAATTATTAAATAAGCTTATTGATAGAATAGAGTATTTAAAAGGTAAAAAGATTAAAATTAGATATAAATTTATGGAATATAAGTAGAAAGAAAGCTACTTATAAAAAAATTGTACTTAAGGTTTTATCAGTAAACGAATGTCCTATTGGTCTTCTTTCTTCTTTTCCTTGTTCATATACTACTTCTACTAATTTTACAACAGCATCTTTTACAGGCTCTTTATAACAATTCTTTACAACACCATATATTACATCTCTACGATCTTCAGGTAAAGTAATATCTAAATCAAATTGTTTTCCATTAGAAATAACTCCATCTATATCTATTTTGGCAAATGGTTTCTTTTCTTCAAATTCCATAAAATATCTTTCCTTTCTTCTTTTGCAGTTAACTGCTTAATATATATTATGAAATAATTGTCGAATGTTGCCAAAAACTTATGTATTTCATTTAATTCTAAAAAATCAAGATTTTAAAAAAAGCCTTATAATAGGCTTTTCTACATTATTCCAACTTTTTTTGCTAATTGTTTTCCTTTTTTCATCATTTGTTTTTTGTTCATCATTTCCCCATCATTGTACATTAGTAATACACCTGTTGTTATTAATCCACCTAAAACCATTCCTTTTACAAATTTCATTTTCGGACACCTTCCTCCTTAAGAATTTTATCATTTTTTTCGTCATTTTCATCAATTTCCATCAGGGATGGTCCTTGATTCAAAAAAATTTTTTTCAATATACTTTTATTATTAGTATTTTTTTGTTTTATATACATTAAAAATATTCTATATATTTCATGTATTGCAATTATTGCCAAAAAAAATCCAAAATATTTTTTTAAAATGACAACATCCGTTTTTATAGCAAAATTAGCTCCAACTAATGCTCCTATAATGCCTGAAGTCGAAATTATTAATGCTGTCTTTAAATCTACATTTTTATTTTTTATATTTACTATAATTGCCATTATTGAAGTAGGAATAAAAAATATTAAATTTGTAGCTTGAGCAGTGTGTTGATTTACTCCTAAAATAAAGACTAAACCAAATATTAGAACAGTTCCTCCTCCCATTCCCGTTCCACTAATTATTCCAGATATTAAACTTATTAAAATTTCTATCATAAAAACCTTCTTTATTATTTCTTATTTTTTAAGAATTTATCATTTTATATGAAACATATATTAAAAAAATTGCGAACGTTATATTTAATATTCTTTCTGGTAATTTTTTTAATATTTTTGCTCCGATAAATCCACCTATTGTACCTCCTATTGCGCACAAAGTTGCCAACTTCCAATTAATATAATTATTTTTATAATAAAAAATACTACTTGTTATAACCAATGGTAATATGCAAAATATAGCCGTTCCTCTTGCCTTTTTCGAATTCATTTTTAATATATACATATATGCTGGAACTAAAATTAGTCCTCCCCCTGTTGAAAAAAATCCACTAATAATTCCCGCAAAAAAACCTATTAATAATTTTATAATCATATTAATAGGTTAACCATTTTTTTTATATTTATTATTCTATATTTTCATCTTTTATATAATATCTTGTTCCAAGCATTTTATCTGGTAAATATTGTTGTTCTACAACATGGCCTGGAAAATCGTGTGGATATAAATACCCTTGTCCATATCCAAATTGTTCCATTCCTTTAGCTGGTGCATTTCTAATATGCATTGGAATTTCTCCTGTATCTTTACTTGAAACATCTTCTATTGCTTTATTTATAGCATTATAACTAGCATTTGATTTTTTAGATTCTGCTACGTAAACAGCAGCTTCTGCAAGTATAATCCTTGCTTCTGGCATTCCTACCATGTGAACAGCTTGCATTGCACTATTTGCTATAACAAGAGCATTTGGATTTGCCATTCCAACATCTTCAGCTGCTGCTATTACTATTCTTCTTGCTAAGAACATTGGATCTTCACCACCATTTAAAGCTCTTGCTAAATAAAATATAGTTGCATCACTGTCTGAACCTCTCATAGATTTTATAAATGCACTTATATTATCATAGTGAGTATCTCCATTTTTATCAAAAATTGCTTTTTTGGTTTGAACACTATTTTTTATAACTTCATCTGTTATTTTTATTACTCCATTTTCATCCATTGCTGTTGTAAGTACTGCTATTTCAAGTCCATTTAAAGCTGTTCTTACATCTCCATTACAAATTGATGCTAGCTTTTTTAAAGTTTTATCTTCTACTTTTATGTTATAATCTCCCAAACCATCTTTTCTAACAATTGAATTTCTTAATATCTCATAGATGTTTTCTTCAGTTAATGGCTCCAATTTTATTACCATGGATCTTGAAATTAGAGCTTTATTTACCTCAAAATATGGATTTTCTGTTGTAGCTCCAATTAATATTATAGTTCCATTTTCAACAAATGGAAGTAATGCATCTTGTTGTAATTTATTAAATCTATGTATCTCATCAATAAATAAAATGCTTTTACCTGTAGGATTTAACATAAAATTTTTTGTTTCTTCTATAACCTTTTTTATATCAGCAACTCCTGCTGTTACAGCATTTATTTTGTAGAATTTGTATTTGGTTGTTTCACTAATTACCCTTGCAAGCGAAGTTTTTCCACATCCTGGAGGTCCAAATAAAATAATGCTTGATAATCTATCTGCTTTTATGGTTCTATATAGTATTTTATCTTTTCCGTAATACATGTTCTTGACCAACATATTCTTCTAATGTTTTGGGTCTAATCCTATAGGCTAACGGCTCATTACTATTCAATATTGTCCCTCCTTTATTTTGACAATTCCATTAATCCCTTCTTTATAATTTCTTCTGTACTTAATTCAGTTTTTTCTATTTTATCTAATGCCTTTTCAATTTCTTTTTTGTTATATCCTAAAATTTGAAGTGCTGATATAGCTTCTCCAACAATTGCTTCGTTTTCAATTATTTTTTCTATCTTTGTTTTAGCAGATACTTGTTTTGTATTTTCAGTTAATTCTTGTATTTGCTGTTCTTGTTTAATTTTATCTTTTAATTCTAAAATAATTCTTTTAGCTGATTTAGGACCTATTCCTGGAATTTTTGTAAGTGTTGTTATATCTTCTGTCACTACTGCAACTGCAAATTCTGATGGTTCACAAACTGCAAGCATTGCAAGTGCTGTTTTCGCACCTACCCCACTTACTCCTATTAAAAGTTCAAACATTTTTAATTCTTCTAATGTATTGAATCCATATATGCTTATATCATCTTCTCTTACTCTATAATGAGTATGTATCTTTATAGTATCTCCAATATTTCCTAATTTATCTATTCCAGCTTCTGACATAAATACCTTATATCCTAAACCACTTACATCTATAACTACATACCCTGTCATTTTCATTGCTAATTTTCCACTTATATATGCTAACATTTCATTTACCTCTTTTGTTTAAAATTTATATATCATAAAAATATGTTGCTTCTAAATCTGCTTCAAAAGTTAATAATGCTAATGGGTATTTCTTATAAGCTAAACTTATTGTACTGTATTGCTCTTTTGGCTCAGTAAATCCCATATGCCAACGTATTGCATATTTTTCTTCTGGTGTTAACTTTATATATTCTGTTATCATCATTACTGATTTTTCTCCATGTCCATAAGGAATGGTATCATCTACTGCATAATATGGCACCTTTTCCCATACCCCTAAAGCATTTTTAGCATTTCTATAATCTACTTTATAAAAATTTGCTTTACACAAATCATGTAATAATGGAACTAATATTAGTGTTTCAGGGTTGATATCTAATGATTCTACATTATTTTCTACTTTGTGTTTTAATATTTCATACACTTTCATACTATGTTCTACAAGTCCCCCTTCATAACATCCATGAAATTTTGTACTTGCAGGCGCTGTGAAGAAATCTGTTTTTTCTATAAATTGTATTAATTCTTCTATCCCTTCTCTTTTTACTTGTCTTAATAATTCTAAAAATTGTTCTTTCATCTTTTTCCCCCATATCTATTTTTTGCCTATTATATATATAAAATAATAAAAAGTCAACACTTTGCACGAATTTTTGTTTTGTTTTTTTGAAAGGTATTTTTATTTAAAATAAATATAGCACAGAGTTTCTATAACTCCGCGCTACTTTACTTTTTATCTTATATTCCAATTTTTTATTCTTTCAATTGCCTCTTTGGTATTTTCATATGTACCAAAAGCTGTTAATCTAAAATATCCTTCACCATGAGGTCCAAAACCACTCCCAGGGGTTCCAACAACATTTACCTCTTGTAACAATTTATCAAAAAACTCCCATGAACTTATACCGTCTGGAACTTTAAGCCAAACATATGGTGAATTTATACCACCATACACTGTAAAACCGGCTTCTTCTAATCCTTGTTTTATAATTTTTGCATTTTCCATATAATATCTTATGTTTTCTTTTATTTGTTTCTGACCTTCTTGCGTATATATTGCTTCTGCAGCTCTTTGCGTAACATAAGAAACACCATTAAATTTTGTGCAAGTTCTTCTATTCCATAATTTATTTAAACTTACTTTTTCTTCTTTTTCTGTATAACCATTTACACTTTTTGGTATTACAACATATCCACATCTTAAACCAGTAAAACCAGCAGTTTTTGAAAAACTTCTAAATTCTATTGCAACATCTTTTGCTCCATCAATTTCATATATACTATGTGGCACATCTTTTTCTCCAATAAATGATTCATATGCTGAGTCATACAATATAACAGCTCTATGCTCTTTTGCATAATTAACCCATTTCTTTAAATCTGTTTTATTTAAAACTGTCCCTGTGGGATTATTAGGAAAACATAAATATATTAAATCTACATCTTCTCTTGGCAATTCTGGTTTAAAATTGTTTTCTGATGTAACTGGTAAATATACTATATTCTCATATATTTCTTTTTCTTTATTAAATTTTCCACTTCTTCCAGACATAACATTTGTATCAATATATACAGGATACACTGGGTCTGTAATTGCAACTCTATTATTTTTTGCAAAAATATCTACAATATTACCACAATCACATTTAGCTCCATCTGATATAAATATTTCATCAACTTCTACATTTATTCCTCTTTTTTTGTAATCATTTTCTACAATTGCTTTTCTTAAAAAATCATAACCTTGCTCAGGTCCATATCCTCTAAAGCCTTCTTGTGTTCCCATTTCATCTACTGCTTTATGCATTGCTTTTATACATTCTGGAATTATAGGTCTTGTAACATCCCCTATCCCTAACTTTATAACTTTTTTATCTGGATTTTCTTCAGTAAATTTTTGTACTTTTTTGGCTATTGTTGAAAATAAATAACTATCTTGCAATTTTAAAAAATTTTCATTTATATAACTCATTTTTATCAATCCCTTCTAATCTTCTAAGACTCCTTCAAAAACAGTAACCGCAGGTCCTGTCATATAAACATGATTATCATTTTTGTTCCATTCAATTTTAAGGTTTCCACCTAATAATTTTACATTTACTTCTCTATTAGTCTTTTCATTCAAATTACATGCAACAGCAGTCGCACATGCACCAGTTCCACAAGCTAGCGTCTCACCTGCTCCTCTTTCCCATACTCTCATTTTGATATTATTTTCATCTTCAATTTCAATAAATTCAACATTTGTTTTATTAGGAAATGCTTTATCAACTTCTAAAATTTTACCATATTTTTCTACATCAAAATTCTTCACGTCGTGAACAATAGTAATTGCATGTGGGTTTCCCATCGAAACACAAGTAAATATAAAATCTTTATCTAAAGCTCTTAGTTTTAGGCTTTTCACTGGTGTTTCACCTGACAAAACTGGTATCTTTTCAGCCTCTAAAATTGGTTCTCCCATATCAACCCTAACTGTTTCAACCTTTCCTTTCTTTACATTTAATTGTAAAGATTTAATTCCTGCAAGCGTTTCAATAGTAACCTCTGTTTTGGAAGTTAGTCCTTTATCATATACAAACTTTCCTACGCATCTAATACCATTTCCACACATTTCCGCTTCACTTCCATCGCTGTTGAACATCCTCATTTTGAAATCAGCAATTTTACTTTCACATATTAAAATAAGTCCATCAGAACCTATTCCAAAATGCCTTTTGCTTACAAATTGAGCTAGGGATGATTCATTTTCTATTTTTTGATGAATAGCATCAATATAGACATAATCATTTCCTAGCCCATGCATTTTTGTAAATTTTTTCATATTTTTCACCTCTTTTAGGTATTTATAAATAATAAAATATAATTATATTTTATTACGGAAATATTATCATATTACTATTTATTTGTAAAGTATTAGCTAAGATATATTGCATTTATTTAAATTTAAGTTATAATTAATTATATAGAATTTAATAAGAGGTATAAATATATGAAGAAATTTTTATTAAAACTTTTTATATTCCTAATAATATTAATTATTATTGCTTGTAGCATTTTATTTATGATTGGATTTACTACTTATTCTAAAGCTTTAAAAGAAAAACCTCTTCTCGACAGAATTTCAATCATTACTAATAATGAACATTTTGTTAAATATGACGACTTGTCTAAAAATTATATTAATGCTGTAATCGCAACAGAAGACCATAGATATTATGATCATGGACCTGTTGACTATATTGGAATTCTAAGAGCTATTTTTGTAAATATAAAAAGTAAAGAATTAAATGAAGGTGGTAGTACAATCACACAGCAAGTAGCAAAAAATGTAATTCTTTCTCAAGAAGCCTCTCTTTCTCGAAAACTTGCCGAAATATTTGGTGCTTATGATTTAGAAAAGCATTATTCGAAAAATGAAATATTAGAAATATATGTTAATACTGCATATTTCGGAGATGGATATTATGGAATTTATGATGCTAGTTATGGCTATTTTAATAAAGCTCCAAAAGATTTAAATTTAGATGAAGCTTCAATGCTTGCAGGAGTTCCTAACGCTCCTTCAGTCTATGCTCCAACAGTTAATCCAAATTTAGCAAAAAAACGCCAAAAACATGTATTAAATAAAATGATGGAATATGGATATATTTCTGAGAACGATGCTAAATCTATAAAATAGTTGCCAAAGGGACGGTTCTTCCGCCAAGTTGCCAAAGGGACGGTTCCCATGACAACCTTTTGATAAGGTTGTCATGG